>JBFRWR010000041.1:0-5026 GCA_051439685.1 Trichodesmium sp. | reverse complement strand
TGCCTCCTTATGCTTTCATGGCAAGGGATTACACTACAATGGCTGCGCTTTACACCCACCACCAGTATATTGCTGGTTTCATTATGGTAGGTGCTTTTGCTCACGGTGCTATTTTCCTAGTACGGGATTATGATTCTGAGCAAAACAAAGGCAACGTATTGGATCGTGTATTAAATCATAAAGAAGCTATCATCTCTCACTTGAGCTGGGTTTCTTTATTCTTAGGTTTCCACACTCTAGGTCTTTATGTCCACAATGATGTAGTGGTTGCTTTTGGTACTCCTGAAAAGCAAATCTTGATTGAGCCAGTATTTGCTCAGTTCGTTCAAGCTGCTTCCGGGAAGGCTTTATACGGCATGGATGTGCTGTTGTCTAATGCTGATAGTATTGCTTCCACTCCTAGTGCTGTATGGCTACCAGGTTGGTTAGATGCTATCAATAGTGGTACTAACTCTCTGTTCTTAACTATTGGACCTGGAGATTTCTTGGTTCACCACGCGATCGCTTTAGGTCTGCATACAACTACTTTGATTTTGGTTAAAGGTGCGTTGGATGCTCGTGGTTCTAAGTTAATGCCAGACAAGAAAGACTTCGGTTACGCATTCCCTTGCGATGGCCCTGGTCGTGGTGGTACTTGCGATATCTCTGCTTGGGACTCTTTCTACTTAGCTATGTTCTGGATGTTAAACACCATTGGTTGGTTAACGTTCTACTGGCACTGGAAGAACCTATCTGTATGGCAAGGTAACATTGCTCAGTTTAATCAATCTTCTACTTATTTGATGGGTTGGTTCCGTGATTATCTGTGGTTGAATTCTTCCCAGTTAATTAATGGTTATAACCCTTATGGAACTAATAATTTGTCTGTTTGGGCTTGGATGTTCTTATTCGGACACCTAGTTTGGGCGACTGGTTTTATGTTCCTCATCTCTTGGCGTGGTTATTGGCAAGAGTTGATTGAAACTATTGTTTGGGCGCATGAGCGTACTCCTCTAGCTAACTTGGTTCGTTGGAAGGATAAGCCTGTTGCTCTTTCTATTGTTCAAGCTCGTGTTGTTGGTTTAGCTCACTTTACGGTGGGTTATGTTCTGACTTATGCCGCGTTCTTGATAGCTTCTACTGCTGGTAAGTTTGGTTAATTGTTAGAGATTAGCTGAACTCTGGTTTAGTAGTTTAGATTAAATTAAACCTCCTACCTTTTTTGGTGGAGGTTTTTTTATTATGGGTTTATATGGCTTTGTCAATAATGTGAGGGTTAATTATGGATGCTGAAGAACTCTTGAAGCGTTATCAGGATGGGGAGAGAAATTTTCAGGGTGTAGACTTAGAAGGAGCTGATTTGCGTGAGGAAAATTTGAGTCAGGCTAACTTGATGTATGCCAACTTGAGTGATGCAGCTTTAGTAGAAACTAACCTAGAGAATGCCAACTTGATGTTTGCTGATTTAACTGATGCTGGGTTAGAAGAAGCAAATTTGAGTAAAGCTAACTTGATGTATGCCAACTTGAGGTCAGCAAATTTGAGGGAGGCAAAATTACATGGTGCTAACCTGGAGAATGCCAACTTGAGTAGTTGTGGCACTTACTTGGAAGAAGCAGATTTGAGTAATGCTAACTTAGCTGGAGCTAATTTAAGTTGTGCTGAGTTGACGAGCGCTGACTTAAGCAATGCTATACTTAGCCGTACTATTTTCTGTGATGCTAACCTTAGCTACTCATACCTTGGGAATACAGATTTACGCGAAGCAAATCTATCTTGTACTAACCTTGAAGGAGCAAATTTAACTAATGCAAATTTAACTCACGCTAATCTAGCTGGTGCAAATTTAACAAGAGCTAAATTAGATAATGCTAAAATTCTAGGTACTATGCTCGAATTATTATCATTAAACAGCAGCAGATTAAAAAATGTGAGGAGAGATAATACTCCTACATGGGAAAACCTGCTTTTTTACTTTGAATCAGAAGTTAAAATTGCTGAAGTGCTTGACTGCAGAAATTTACTTTTTTTCCCTAATAGTATTGCTCGTACTACTACAATAAACGGGCGAGAAAATAGAGAACCAGATTTTCTAGTTTGTTACAAAACCTCTAAAGGATTTAAGTGGGGAATCCTGGAAATAGATAATCTACATCCTAGTCCTGAAAGACGAATAAAAGAACAAGAGGTAAAAAGAGATTTTGAGCTTAATGGTGTGAAAGTTTTTCGGTTTGACTCGACAAGATGCTATCGAGAACCTAATAAAGTTGTTGATGAATTTTTAGAACTTTTAAATATGGATTGATATAATGTCCAGTAGTATCATTATGTGCAAACCCAAGTGTGAATATGTATAGTAAATTTAAGTTTTTTCCAGTTTTTCAGCCTTCTTCTTTACCCTAAATAAATCGCATTTGATATCAAATCCGCTGGTTTTGGAGAATAAGGTTCTACTATCAATATTGGTAAAAACTTTTAGTTTGTATAGGGTTTGGAGACCAAACCCCTATAGTCTTGAATTATACTAATACCGGATTTTATATAACTAGAAGAAACTATCAATATTAGACTCTGTTAAAATTCCTTCTGTTTGTAATGTCAACTGTAAATTATCAATACCAAGTTCAGTTGCTTCACTACCAATGTCAATGAACTGAGTATCCTCTGGAATTGGAATATTTGTACTATTAAAATTACTAAAATCATTTAGGAATTGACCCGAAGAAGTCTGCGGTAAGAATCTTTCTTCAAGTTGCTGATTATTTTCATCCAAAAATGTAACAGTATGACTTCTGTTTGGTGAAGCATAATCAAACAAAAGATTACCAGACTCAATTTCACCCACCTGATTAATTATGTCATCCAAATCAATTCTAATTGCATTACCAGTATCGTAGGCAATGACAGTATTATTAATATTAGGATTAACATTAAATCTTCCCTCACCTCCTGATATATTATTGCTCACTAAAGCTATAGCATTGCTAGAAAATCTAAGGTTGGCAGGGCCTTGAGGAGTATCAACTGGAATAAAGCTAAAACGAGCAAAATTAGTAAACTGTTCAAACCCGAATACCTCAGTGTTAATGCTCAAAGGTTGAGGTTCTATTCGATCATCATTATCAATAATTTCCAAAGTAGCAGTAGCAGGTTGACCAATATTCGCTCCACCAGTCACATTAGCTAAACTTAAATTAGCAGTTTCGTTATTCTCGTCTGAGTTATCATCGAAAATAGGAATACTAACAGTTTGTTCAGTCTCTCCATCTGCAAAGAAAATAGTCTCAGGAATAGGGTTGCCAAAATCAATACCTCGACTCGCTGTACCATTGGTAAGATTAATATCCGCGCTGACAACTCCATCGCTGCCACCAGTCCGAATTACTGTAACTGTAGCATTAGGGGTACCTTCCGTGAAACTAAAGGTGGGATTGCTAAATTGGAGAGTACCTGGGTTGGGAAAACTATAACCGAAGTTAGTATCATTAACATTTTGACTGGAAGACAAGGGAACAGAAATCTCTGCTGCAGTTGTGAGAGTAGCGTCAGGAGGAGAAATTGTTCTGACTGTATAGTTATCTGGTGATAAGTTAGGGAAGCTATAGAAACCAACCCCATCTGTAGTGCTTTGTTCGTCGTTGGAGTCAAGAGTATCATTTTGATTAGTATCTAGGAAAACTGTAACGTTTGGTAATCCAGTTTCTCCTGGATCGAGGGAACCATTACGGTTAATATCGTTAAATGTAATTCCACTGATACTTCCTGGAAATTCAGTTGGTGGATTAATTACAACGCTGACTGGAGCCGTAGAATTAGGAGTATTTGGGTTATTGCTAATAGTGTAATTGAAAGTATCTGTGAAAGGTTCCGTAGTTGTAAACCCTGGAGCGAGACTATAGATAATTTGGTTGTTAATACCATCTATAGTAACATTATTTCCTGCTTGGCTCAAATTATCAAAAGCAATAATCTCTGGAAAGTTCCCTTGATCATTTGCCAAGACATTAATAGTTATAGGTGAGTCCCCTTGAGTTATGCTAGCGGTATCGGGGTTAGCAATGAGAGGGGGGTCATCATCAATAATTTCCAAAGTAGCAGTAGCAGGTTGACCAATATTTGCTCCACCAGTAACATTAGTTAAACTTAAATTGGCAGTTTCTGTATTCTCGTCCGAGTTATCATCAATAATTGGAATACTAACAGTTTGTTGAGTCACGCCATCTGCAAAGGAAATAGTCTCAGGAACAGGGTCGCCAAAATCACCACCTCGATTCGCTGTACCATCAGTAATATCAATATCAGCACTGACAACTCCATCGCTGCCACCAGTCCGAGTTACTGTAACTGTAGCATTATTAGTGGGTGTATTTTCATCAACGCTGAAACTGGGGGCGCTAAATTGGAGAGTACCTGGGGTAATTGGAATCACATTAGCAGTAACAATATTTGTGGGTGTTCCATCCACAATAAATTGTAGGTTTGGATCTATACCATCAAGAGTTGCACTGTGAAAAATGTTAAAGTTACCATCATCAACTCCCGTAACTGTTATATTTCGCTGATTTGAGTCATTAAATTCTAGGTTGAGAGCAATCCCAGGACCGCTACCAAGATCAATTTCTGGAGGTGGGGTGATCGCTATTTCAATAGGAGTTGTGGGATTACTATTTAGTTCTATAGTATAATTGTCAGACCCTCCAGCGGTGAAAGTTGTATTTTGATCAGTTTGATTAATCAGGACTTGTGTAGGAGCGGGATCATCAATATTTACCGTGACTTGAGATATGTTGAGATTATTGTAGCTAGGATCTGTCTGACTAAAAACTTGATGAGCGATCGTACCAATATTTTGAGTTTCCGTTTCTGGAATATTATCATCTACTGCTGTAACTGTAACTGTTCGAGGAACATTCCAGTTAGTTTGGTCAAAAGTAATAGGATCTATTGCTTGAATTTGCTGGTCTGTATTAAAGTTGATAGAAACGTCGCCAATAGGTTGTGTGGTTAAGAATACTTGATAACTACCTGTTGCTCCTCCCTCTGTTGC
>JBFRWR010000040.1:0-4633 GCA_051439685.1 Trichodesmium sp. | reverse complement strand
GCTGCGGTACGTCGTCGCATCGAACGTAAAATTACTAATTCATATGATTTTGCCGCTTTACTAATAACAGGTGAGACATCATCATAACGAATAATTTTAATTCTTGATTTAACTTGAGGTTGCCCTTGAGAAACAAGTTGAGAAAGTTGGGAATGAAACTTAGTAATTTGTGCTTCAGGAGTTTTGCGATCGCAAACATGAAGTAGAGTCACAGAAGCTTGATTAGTATCAGCAAACAGTTGAGCAAATCTAACAGTTCTTAATGCTTGAGGCGTGATATTTTTAACTGGTACTAAAATCCGATGAATATCAGTAGGGTCTTCCAACAAACGCATCACGGCAACTGGGCAATGAGCAGACCAAAAAACCCGGTCAATAATATTTCCAAATAAACGAGCTTGAATACCAGTATTTTTCCGCCAACCCATGACAATCAAACTAGCATTTTTTTCCCTTGCAGTCCGACTAATACCGTTAGCAAAATCATCATAAATTCGGATTTCTGGATTAGCTTCAACTGCAAAACTTTGACTAATTTCTAAGACAGAATCTAATCTTTGAGAACTCTGTCGTAATGCCATTTTTAATTGAGGAGAATCCATATGAACGTAACCTTTAACTAAGCATAAAGGTATGACTAAACCTGTCTCATGTTTTGCCAACATTGCCGCCATTTCAATTAAATATTTTGTTTGTTCTGAAGAAAAATATACTGGCACTAAGACTACAAATTTATGGTTAAAATTTCCCTCAAATGTCTCTGTTATACTATCTGGAATTTCCTGATGACTTTCCCACCAAATCAAAGAATTATCCGAGGAAAAATCCTGCTCTGGTAAAGATAATTTACTGGCAAATTTAGAAGTAAGAATCGGACCGAGAATGGATGTCACCAACATCAGAAAAACCACACTATTAAATATAGTTTCTGGCAATATACCTACTTGCAAACCCACTAATGCAGCAGCCAAAGTAGCTGCTACCTGTGGCATTGACAGAGACCACATACTCATAGTTTCATACCAATTATATCGGTAAATTTTCTTGGCAAAAAACGCTGCTAAAAATTTACTACCAAGCAAACCGAAAATAATTGATAAAGTTAATTCAAAGCTTGTCAAAAATGTATTAACAAAAGCAGACATATCCAGCAATAATCCCATATTAACAAAAAAACATGGAATAAATAAAACACTTCCAACAAACTCTATTTTATCCTTTACCGGACTTTTTCCCACCACATCATTAACGGCTAAACCTGCCAAAAAAGCACCAACAATTTTATCAATATTAATTACAGTTGCCCCTAAAGCAGCAATAAAAACAACCAACAAGATAAACAAAAATTGATTACTTTCTTGATTAGTAGTTCGCCGGAAAAATTGTTTACCTAGAGATTGAAATCCCCAGAGAATGACTACTGAATAAATAGCCAAACTTCCCAATTGAATTCCTAAACTAATCAGAGAAAAATTACCAGCATTAATCGAAACACAAATTGCTAAAACTAATAACGCAGCAATATCAGTAAAAATGGTCGCTCCAATTGTTACAGTAACTGCTTGATTTCCTACTACACCCAACTGCTGCACAATGGGATAACCTAAAAGAGTATGAGAAGCTAATAAAGAACCAGTTAAAATTGCACCATTCCAACCTAAACCAAATGTTTTAGCCACTAATGTACCAGTAATAAGTGGGAATAAAAATGTGGCAATGCCAAAACCCAGAGAGCGGTCTTGATGTTTTTTAAATTCCTCCAAATCAATTTCTAATCCAGCAACAAACATCAGATAAACTTTGCCAATATCTGATAATAATTTCATCGTTTCTGTTTCGGGGTCTAGTAATTTTAATCCATCTCCACCTAAAATAATTCCTGCTACTAATAAACCGACTAATCCAGGTAGTTTGAGACGTTCAAATATAGGTGGGAGAGTTAAAATTACTAATAAAAGAATGGTAAATGTAACAATCGGATTTTCTGAAAGCAATTTTATTATCCTCTAAAAAAATAGACTATTGTCTCTACTGTATAGTAATGGGTTGATTAAAAATTAGTTAGAATAATCTTTTTGTTTGTAGCTTGGCTCTAGCTGTTCAATATTTACAGCAGATTTCGGGCAAATGAAGTACAAAGTCTGAATTGAATGTCTTGTAGTGCGGGCATCTTGCCCGCTAGGTGTGTATAGCGCTACGCGCTAGGGAGCAGGGAGTAGGGAATAGGGAGTAGCAGACTTTTCAAGGGTTTTAGGATTTAGAAATGTCCTAACCGTGTCGGCGTAGTGCTATACCTCATAACATCGGAAAACGCTGTATCTTATTGCTCAAGCAAAATTACTAAGCTAAGGACGGGAGGAAGATGCTCCCACTGAATAACTGAAAAAGGGGGTTGACAAAAAAATTTGGCATGGTATTATAAGCATAATGGGAAAGGTGCGCTCATATAAACTCAAATAAATTCGGCCAAAAAAAACCTATTTTTCTGCTAGGTAGTATTCTGATAACTGATAACTGAAATGATGCAGTTAGGCAAAATCCTGAAACAACGCTACAAAATTCTTCAGTCACTCGGAAGTGGAGGATTCGGAGATACCTACTTAGCTGAAGATTTAGATTTGCCAGGAAATCCGAAATGCGTAGTTAAGCATCTCAAACCTAAAAGCTCAGATCCAGGAGTTTTATCTATTGCTCAAAGGTTATTTGAGAGAGAGGCAGAAACCTTATACAAATTAGGGCAAGACTCAGACCAAATACCAAAATTATTTGCTCATTTCCGGGAAGGAAAAGAATTTTACCTAGTACAAGAATATATAGAAGGGCACGACATTAGTCAGGAAGTTACCCCAGGAAAAAAATTAAGCGAGTCTGACAGTATTGCCCTACTCAAAGGAATATTATCAGCATTAGCAGTAGCTCATCAAAATAATATTATTCATCGAGATATTAAGCCACAAAATTTGATGCGCCGAAAGTCAGATAACAAAATAGTATTAATAGATTTTGGCGCAGTCAAAGAAATAAGTGTTTTGGCAACTAATCAACAAGGTGTGACTACTTTAACTGTAGCAGTTGGAACACCTGGGTATATGCCAAGCGAACAAAGCAACGGCAGACCAAGACTGAGTAGCGATATATATGCAGTGGGGATGATAGGGATAAAAGCATTGACTGGTAAAAACCCAGAAAATTTACCAAAAGACTCAAAGACAGGGAATATCATCTGGCAAAACCAAGCACAAGTGAGCGATCGCCTGGCAAATATATTAGATAGGATGGTACATGAATATTTTTCCAGGCGTTATGAAAATTCTACAAAAGTATTGAAAGTATTGAATTTACTAGCAAAAACGAAAGTAAAAGTAAAGCCACCTAAACCACCTAAACCTCGTAAACCTCCTAAACCACCACCACATTCCAGAAGAAAAATATTGATATTGGGAGGTTTAGCAGGAACTGGGTTTGCAGCAGCAATGTTTAGTAAAGATTCGTGGGAGAGATTTTTGCTGCCAAAAGCATACTCATTAAATTCGACAAACTCGACTCAGAAATTTGAGACAGTTACAGTTAATAGCAAAGGAGAAATAATTAATCGCTCTCCAGGTCAAGCAGAAGTAATGACAGAAAACCTCGGCAACGGAGTCTCCCTAGAAATGGTAAAAATTCCTGGAGGTAGATTTCTGATGGGGTCTCCAGAGACAGAAGCAGGGAGAACAGATAGTGAAAGTCCGCAACATTATGTGGATGTGCCAGAATTTTTCATGGGAAAGTATCAAGTCACTCAAGCACAATGGGAAGCGGTTATGGGAAATAATCGTTCTTACTTTAAAGGTGCAAATCGTCCTGTAGAAATCCCAAGTTGGAACGACGCGACAGAATTTTGTCAGAAACTATCTCAAATAACAGGTAGAAAATATAGTTTACCCAGTGAGAGTCAGTGGGAATATGCTTGTCGAGCTCGAACAACTACAGCATTTTATTTTGGGGAAACTATAACGCCTGAGTTAGTTAACTATAATGGGAATTATCCTTATGCTGATGCACCAAAAGGAATATATCGTGAAGAAACAACGGATGTGGGAATTTTTCCTCCCAATAGTTTTGGTTTGTACGATATGCACGGTAATGTCTGGGAATGGTGTCTGGATGTTTGGCATGATAATTATCATGGTGCGCCTACAGATGGTAGTGCTTGGGAAACTGGAAGCAATAGTAATAGAAGACTCCTCCGTGGCGGTTGCTGGGAATTCAATTCTGGGAATTGCCGGAGTTCCGGGCGTGGCAACTACTATGCTGACAACCTCATCATCGTTACGGGTTTTCGGATTGTCTCGTCTGTCTCAGTCGTTTCTGCCTTTGGTTCTTAGGATTCTTCCCCTTTCTTCTTTTCCTCTTTTCCCTTCCCTCCCGCGAAGCAGGTCAAATTTTTTTTCAGAGTGGGAGAAGTCATATAGAATCCGGGTAATTAGTTATCGTATCGAGAACCAAGTCAGGAGACACGGTGACGCGGTGACGCGGTGACGCGGTGACGAGGAGAAAGACAGGATTTGAATAGCATGATTTTTTCAATTCGTATTCAATATAACATTTGTCTTAACATGAAGTAATCAGTGCAATAACTGTATAACCGGAT
>JBFRWR010000039.1:0-6377 GCA_051439685.1 Trichodesmium sp. | reverse complement strand
GGTGGTAATGATGATTTGATTTTTGATGGTTGTAGTGTAGTTTTTAATTCTGCTGGAAAAGTGATTTATCGCGCTAAACCTTTTGAGACAAGTTTAGCAGTTGTAGAATTTAATTTGGCAAAAAAAGATTTAACTTCAGAGAATTTTGAAAGTTTAGATTTGCCAGAAAGCAAGGATGAAGAAATTTGGTCTGCTTTGGTTTTAGGTGTAAAAGATTATTTGCGGAAGTGTGGTTTTTCTAAAGTTGTTCTGGGTTTAAGTGGGGGAATAGATTCAGCTTTAGTCGCAGCGATCGCTACTGCTGCATTAGGAAAGGAAAATGTTTTTACTATTTTGATGCCTTCTCCCTATAGTTCAGAACATTCGGTGAAAGATGCTTTGGAATTAGTAGAAAATTTAGGTATTGCTAAACAAATTATATCTATCGGCGATTTAATGAAAGGTTATGACAATAATTTGGGAGGTTTATTTGCAGATACAAACTTTGGCATTGCTGAAGAGAATATTCAATCTCGGATTCGGGGAAATTTATTAATGGCTATTTCTAATAAGTTTGGTCATTTGCTTTTATCAACAGGCAATAAGTCAGAAATGGCGGTTGGTTATTGCACTCTTTATGGTGATATGAATGGTGGATTAGCTGTAATTTCTGATGTGCCGAAAACTCGCGTTTATTCTTTGTGTCGGTGGTTGAATGAACAGGCAATTCATGGCAATCAAAATTTCTATGGAGCTGAAAATTTACTAATTCCTGAAAAGCAAAATATTATTCCCGAAAATATTCTAACTAAAGCTCCGAGTGCTGAATTAAAAGAAGACCAAAAAGACCAAGATTCTTTACCTGATTATGAAGTCTTAGATGATATTTTATTTAGGTTAGTAGAAAACTGCGAATCCTTAGCAGAAATTATTGCAGCAGGACATGATTCAGAGGTAGTAAATAAAGTAGTAAAATTAGTCATGCGGGCAGAATTTAAACGTAGACAAGCACCCCCTGGTTTAAAAATTAGCGAACGAGCTTTTGGTACAGGTTGGAGAATGCCTATTGCTAAGAAAAGTTTATGGTAGGTTTTCTGGATTTTATAGCACTACGCGCTAGGGAATAGGGAATAGCATACTGTTCACTGTTCAAGGAATTTTCCTGCCGAAACACTCTGTAAACAGGATTTAGAAATGCCCTAACCTTAATAGACATCTTCAAAAATAAAAAATAAAATCAATTATCAAGTAGAAACCGTCAATTATTTCTCCTCCTGGGAGGGGTTAGGGGAGGGTTCCCTACTCCCTACTCCCTATTTTCTGGAGATGTCTACTATATAGTAATTATTCAACCAGATTTGATATAAAGCCAGTAAATTGCTACTGATAATTTACCCAATTATTAATTATTAATAATTAAATAATTCGCGCCTTGAAGCCGACCCTTGGATAGGGGAAAAAAAGTGCTCTTGAATTTCCCGATCTTCAATTCCGTAACGGTTAAAACCTTCTTGTAATTATCAATTATCCATTATCAATTATCAATTAATGAAAAATATTGTTGTAACATTTGCTCCAACTTTCTGACAGGCATTCGAGGAGAAGGTCGTGGTATTAGCTTTTCGGTTTTGCTTTCTGCTTCAGAAATAGAGAGTACAGGTACTTCATATTGGTAGGCTTGAAACCAATCATCACGGGTGGTAATATCTCTAATCTCTAAGTCGAATTTACAGGAACTTTCAGGGTTTTGTAGTATTTCTTCTAATTTTTCTTGAAGTCCTTCGCAAAGGTGACAACCTGGTTTGCTGTATAAAATTAGGTTCATAATTTAGCTTAAATTGTTGATTTTACTTATTTTATTTAGGGTGTGCTGAAAAAGTATTTTGGTGGAGGGTAGGAGTCAGGATAAAAGGAAGTTATAGGGGAGGTAGTAGTTAAAATATTCTCTTACTTTTTCTCCTATAGTTAGCCAGTAGATGCTAACTTTTTGAACTTTTTGGAGTTAAAAGCTTGCACTTTTTCCAGAATTAAAAAGATTAAAACCTTTACCTCTCAATGCTTTTCTATTTAATCAGCAAACCCTATTTAGGAATACCGACTGCCTACTTCCAACTTACTTATTTATTTATCAGTATCCAAATCTCTATGATATTACTTGTCCGGCAGTTAATTCTCATTAGATATCCCACAAAAATACTCGATAATATCATTGCGAAAATCCAGTAATTCTTGAGATGGTTGCTCGACTGAAAATGCTGTAGATAAAGCATCTGAAAATAGATTACGTTCAGCAAAATATTTAACTCTAGCCATGGCTATTTCTTCTGGAGTAGCTCCTTTTTTGTTTAAAGTAGCATCAAGTTTTTCTAGTTCTTGAGTAATAACCTCACGTTTTTCAATATCCATAATTATAAAAGTTTCTACCATAGTAGGGAAAGAAGACTCATCTACAGAAGAATCATATATTGTCCAATAGTAAGTTTCACCAGGTTTTAGTTTATCCCCATCATAAATAACTACTTGCTGATTATTTTCAAGTTTTACACTCCATAATACATCTTCACTATTAGTAGGGCGAATCTCTATTCGGTTTAAGTTTCCTTGCCAAATAAATGTAGGAATAGTATTCCAAGTTATGGCTTTTTCTTCTATTAAACCAGGAGAAATCAAACATAAGTTTCCACTTCGAGTTGTACCATCTTTTCGCCTAACTGGCGGGTCTTTTTCTCGTTGATTAAATACATCTTTAAAAACATTGTTCCAATTATCATTAGTATTATTTTCATTTTTCTGACTCATACTATCTTTTCGGTTGACTGGAGGGCTATTTTCTCGTTGAATAAATATATCTTGAAAAAAATTATTCCCAGTTTCATTCGGTTCCTTTTCAGTTTGAGTATTTTGTGCTTTTACGATTGATAAATTTACAAGTATTGTTATTGTTAAGCATAAGGAAAATATCAGTAAATTTAGTTTTTTATTCATCAACATCCTCTGAATCTAATTATTTATGATTGATTATCTTAGAGACTGTTTATAAAACAAGTATTAAGAGAGCTTACAGTGACTAAAATCTAAAAGAGGTAAGACTTCAAAAGCTTAAAATCTGTTAAATACCAGAGATGGAAAGGTACAGATATTCCCTAGATTTTTAAGTGACAAATAGTTGTCTTAATTTCTTCTTTCTTATTACCTGTTCCCAGTTAAGTGTTCCCTGTTCCCTTTTTATATTTCCTGATACATTCAATCTCTTAGATAGAAGCTACAAGAGAAAATAAACTCTTACATGAATCATCACAATCTACAATTTTTTTGTAATTTAATCATTACATTTGCAACGATTGATTGATTCTCGAACTATATTTATATCAAGTTCAGTTAAGCATAGTTAAAGCTATTTTGTCAATTAGGGCTTTTTGCTTGATTCCTGATATTGTCTGAATAATATTACCTAATTTTTAATTTTTTATCTTGGTTTACTTGTAAGTAAACAGCTATGATCAGTCAGCATTCAGCTTTTTTTTTGAAAGCATTAAATACATTTAATATCTGAGATATAGCAATCAGGAATCAGATGTGAGATTTGAAAGGCGATGTATTATTGCTGAAAGCTGAGAGCTGAGAGCTGAGAGCTAAGAGCTGAATGCTTACTATTTTCGGGTTGAAAAAAAAGCATAAAAGTTGTTAACAAATAGTATGATACTCAATTTATTCTCAATATGTTAATATTATAAATTAATAACTTGATTTAACAATCTCAAAATAATGAATCTGGAAACAATAACTGAAAATATATTAATTGTTGACGATCAACTCCTAAACTTACGAGTTTTAACAAGTATGTTAACTAGAAAAAATTATCAAGTTAGAAAAGCTACTGATGGTGAAACAGCAATTGAAGCAGTCAAAATAGAACCTCCTGATTTAATTATTTTAGATATAAAAATGCCAGAAATGGATGGCTATCAAGTTTGTGAATGTTTAAAATCAGATGCGGAGACTAAAGATATTCCAGTAATTTTTATTAGTGCATTAACTGATGTATTTGATAAGGTTAAAGCTTTTAAAGTAGGGGGTATAGATTATATTACTAAACCTTTTGCAGAAGCAGAAGTCTTAGCCAGGATCGAAAATCAATTAATCATTCAAAAACAACAAAAACTACTAAAGCAGAAGCATAATCTATTAGATAAAAAACACAGGATACTTCAACAAGAAATTAAAAATAGGAAGCAAATAGAAGTTTGTTTGTCTCAATCAAGAAAGCTACTTTCGAGCATTTTAAATAGTTCTCTTGATGGAATTGCAGCTTTAGAAGCTGTGAGAAATTATCAAACAAAAAAAATAGAAGATTTTCGCTGTTTAGAAATTAATTCTATTATTGCTGAAGTATTTAATAAACAACGTGAAGATTTAATCGGCAACTTAGTTGTAAAAAACATTATTAATAAAATAGATGTAAATTTATTTCCTGATTTTGTAAAAGTTGTAGAAACAGGAATCTCTTTAGAAAAAGATTTTAGTTATGAACATCAAGGAGAGGAGAAATGGTATTCTTATATAGCAGTTAAATTAGCAGATGGTTTTAGCATCACAATTAGAGATATTACAGCCAGAAAAAAACTGGAGTTGGAATTACATAATTTAGCAAATTTAGATGGTTTAACAGGAATTAGTAACCGTCGAATTTTTGATAAAACTTTAGCAAAAGAATGGCAAATCTGTCAAAGAGAGAAACAACCTTTGACCTTAATTTTGATAGATATTGACTATTTCAAAAAATATAATGATGATTATGGTCATCAACAAGGAGATGATTGTTTAATTTGCGTTGCTGATGCACTTGCTCAAGTTGTCAAACGCCCTAGAGATATGGTTGCTCGTTATGGAGGTGAGGAATTTGTACTAATTTTGCCCAATACACAGCACGAAGGAGCGATCGCTATTTCTGAGCAAATCCAACAAAGGATTCGGGAACTGGCAATTACCCATGAATCTTCAGAAGTAAGTGCTATTGTTTCTTTAAGTTTAGGGATTGCTTCTGTGATTCCTGCTACAGAAAGTTCACCACAGGAGCTGATTAATATGGCTGATCAAGCTCTGTATCAGGCAAAAAAGCAGGGTCGTGATCGGGCAGTTATTTACTAATTAATAATGGATAATTGATAATGGATAATGGATAATGGATAATGGATAATTAATAATTAATAATTGGGTAGATATTTATACTATATGGCTCCTAGACTATGACCTTTCTCAGGACTCAGATTATCAGGAAAATATTAAGCATAAATACTCAATTAGTTATTTCTATTGACCAATATAATTGTCTCCTGTCTCCTGTTTTTTCTGCTACATTTTTTCGTGCGGAGGAATGTAGGTTAGAAGTTTTGATTGGTAAAGCTTTGAACATTTTGTGACTGGTAACATATTTCCGCCATCCTGCACTAGGTTACTCACTTGTATAGAAGCCCTAACAGCATCTTCAGAAAATAGGTTGGAAGGACGATTAATTGATAAAACATGGGTAAGAATTAATTTGATGATGGGATGGGATTTTGTGGGATGTTGGCAGATATCTAATACACGCCATCTCCCCATCTCCCTATCTCTCGACACTCCCCTACTCCCCCACTCCCCCGCTCCCCTACTCTCAACCTATAATTTTAAATAGATACCTTCAGGGGTTCTATACTTCATTAATTAGGAAACTGCTGTAGTAATGCTGTCTTTTAATAATCAACGCAAAGTTCCCCTTTATTTAATCTTAACTGTACAATTTACTGTTCAAGTTATCGCTATTGTCAGCTTAGTTGTTTATCCATGTTATCGTACAGCGAAAAAAGCAGTTGAACAGTTAGCTGATGAATTGATGACTGAACAAGGAAATCGGATAGAGGAACATCTGGATTCTTATTTGGGGAAAGCACAAGAAATAAATTATGCGAATACAGTAGCGTTGCAAACTCAACTTTTAGATATTAATGATTTTGAAACCATAGGCAAATATTTTTATAAACAGGTTCAGGTTTTTGATTTTGGCTTCATCAATTTTGGTGGGGAAGATGGTTCTTTTATTGCTTCTGGTTATGTATTAGGTAAAGAAGCAATTATTGCGGAAATTCCTAAAGACAAAATTGGTGTACTCTCTCGGTATCAAGTCGATCAGGAAGGTAATAGGCAAAAATTGCTGAAAGTTATCAACAATGCTCAAAGAAATAATATGTCTTGGTACACGGATGCAGTCAAATCAGGGAAAGCAATTTGGAGTTCGATTTATACTTGGGGGAAAGATGCTCCTAGAAAGATTAGTATTTCCGCAAGCACTCCTATTTATGACAATCAAAAACAGTTGTTAGGAGTTTTGGGAATAGATATTAAACTTAATCAACTTAGTG
>JBFRWR010000038.1:0-11488 GCA_051439685.1 Trichodesmium sp. | reverse complement strand
CCCTCCGGTGGAGGGGAAGTCAGGAGAAAGAAAAGATTTAGAGCATGAATTTTTAAATTTGCCCACGCTAGAAAATCTGTATTAAGATAAAGTCTAGATGCGATTACTGTACAACCGGATTTTATATGAGTAAAAAAACGGTAGTCCTGCATAGTAGGGACGTTGCATGCAACGTCCGTACAGGGAGCAAGATGCTCCCACTACCGTGTCTCGTAACAAAAATAATTACAATCCACTACCATTACTATGCACCACCACCAAAAAAACATTCCCCGCTAAAAGTCAGGGAATGGTGCATACTGGTTAATGATTCTTAATTTGGCATTATTTATCAAAGTAGACAAATGTATTTTTCCCCTACTCCCTGAAAAATCTTAAATTAATTTTCCACAGGTACTTATCAGGTACTTTAGTCTTCTCGCCATTCCTCTTTACCAATTAAGTCAACAATATGGTCTCTAGAAACAAAGTCATTTCTCTCTAATTCTGATTCTATTTGATTCCAATCTCGATGAGGAACATAGAAACGGAGAGTATAAATAGACTGATGACGACTAATCAGTTCTTGTCTTAATAATTCTTTTACTTCGTCTTTGATTGCATCAAGAGAGTAGATATTAGCCTGAATCATTGGATTTTTCCTCTAGTAAATTTTATTAAATACACAGTCAAGGTCAATGATAATGAAAAATTTACGGTGAATTTTTTGGGGCAAGAATCTAATCTCATTGTCCATATAGAACCCCTAACAGTATCTTTGCAAAAGTGAGGATTAGGAGACAGGAGACAGGAGACAGGAGACAACCCACCCCCGCCCCTCCCTGGAGGGGAGACAGGAGGCGCGGAGGCGCGGAGTCATAATTTCGGTGAAATAGAATAGGGAAAAAAGTATAACGCATAGCCCCTTGCTTCATCATCTCCCCATCTCTCCAGCTAATTTTATAGATACCAAATGGCTTCTATAAATGAGATGATTTTACTACAAAAAACTTGAAAAACTACTTTTTTTTGGATGGAGAAAACACTATAAATTTACTTCCATAGTTAGCTCTTCTTGAACCTTTTCCCATTCAGTTTCAAGTTGTGCCAGAATTTCTGTAGCTTTTCCTAAATTAAAATTTTCTCCACCCTCTATCACACCACGAGCCATATATTCTAACTCTTTGCACAATTCAGAAAAATTAATTGCTCCTAATAAAGCGCTACTAGATTTGAGTGTATGAGAAGCTGATTTTAATCCAGCATAATCACGTTTTTTGATAGATTTCCTAATATTAGTCATGTGTTTATCGCCATCCGCAAGATAATCTTGGATCAAGATCACCAAGGTATCTGGTTCATCATCATAAAGACTGTGAAAATCTGCTAAAGTTTTAGGATCGATCGCGACTTGTTGCTCATCTTCTGGCTCTAATATCTCGTCTAAGAAATCTAAATCTAAGGCTAGAGCTTCATTAGTGGTTGGTAGATTCTCTAAATCAATTAAATCATCCTGTTCTAAATTGCTTGATATTAGACTGGGAAATGTACTATTTAATGATACTATTTCCTCTAATTTTTCAGTAGACTCGACCTTACCATTGGCAATTTTTGGCTGTTGAGTAGCTGGTTTTTGGGAAGGTTCCCATTTAACTAATGCTGACTCTGCAACTAATGATTTACTACTAATTTTATGTTCCGAATCAGTTTGAGATTGTAATTTTGTGTTGGCAATTGGTTTGCATTTGTTTAGAGCTTTTGCTAGTTTTTCACGATGAATTGGTTTGGTAAGATAATCATCCATACCAGCATTCAGACACTTATCCCGATCGCCTTGCATCGCATTAGCTGTCATGGCAATAATCCAAGGACGTTTTTCTTTTGGATACTGTTGACAAATACGACGAGTTGCTTCTAACCCATCCATATTCGGCATTTGTACATCCATTAAGACAACATCGTAGGGGATTCGTTTCAGAGCATCCAAAACTTCTATTCCATTGGCAGCTACATCTGCACGATAACCAATTCTTTCTAGTAAATGTGTTGCTACTTTCTGATTGACTACATTATCCTCTGCTAACAATATGCGGAGATTTGAGCGCTCGCTACTTTTGTCACTAAAGTTTTGAAAATATTTCAGACCTAAACTAGGAGTCTTAGGATTAACTGTTCCATCTACTGTTGTTCCAAATACCTGCAATAAAACAT
Organism: Trichodesmium sp.; assembly: GCA_051439685.1. GTDB lineage: Bacteria > Cyanobacteriota > Cyanobacteriia > Cyanobacteriales > Microcoleaceae > Trichodesmium. The sequence continues at coordinate 9,298 of JBFRWR010000038.1, read as the reverse complement.
TATAAAATTGAGACTGTTTCACAGGTTTATTCAAAAATCCAGCTAAACTAACTTTTGCTTCTTGAAGTTCTCGGAAAATTTCGCCTTTGCCAATATAAGTAAACATTAATAATGGCAAGGGTGAGTCATAATTATTTTTTTGTTGGGAGTTTTCTTCTGCTTCTAACTGCCGAATCTTTCTGACTAATGTTAAACCATCCATATCTGCAAGATTCATCGCAATAATTCCAATATCAAAATCTCTTTTCTGTTTTAACCAACTTAAAGCTTTTGTCGCAGAATCGGCAATTACAGGTATCATTTCCCATGATTTTACTTGTTGTTTAATCACTTCTTGGTTAACAGAATGACTTTCTACAACTAAGATTTTCTTACCTTTTAAGAAACTATCTATTTCTTCAGGGGAAGGAACTGTAATTGCTTGGGATTTTATTGTAAAATAGAAGGTTGAACCTTGGGTGTTTTCTTCATGATTTACAAAATAAGCAGGTGGTTTTCCAGCTATATTTACCATGAATTTATCAGGATTTTTATCATCAATACTTGTTTGATTTTTGAGATTATTAATTGCACTATTAAGATCGGCTTTTAACTGATTTTTTTGCCTTTTTTGCTGAGGAAAATCATCTGCTTCTTTCGATTGAGAAACCACCCACATTTGACCATTCATCATTTCACTTAATCTTTGACTAATAGCTAATCCTAAACCTGTACCACCATATTGTCGGGTTGTCGAAGCATCTACTTGGGAAAAAGCTTTAAATAAACGATCCATTCTATCTGGAGGAATGCCAATACCAGTATCTTTAACTGCAAACTGTATTTCATAGTTACCTGTGATTTTACTGGCATCTTGCCAACTAGATATAGATTGGTTATTCACCTGTTCTAAGATAATATTTTCTGGATGATTTTCAGTGATTTTTCTAGCTGTAACAGAGACGACAACTTCTCCTTTTTCTGTGAATTTAAGAGCATTTCCTAGTAAATTAACTAAGACTTGACGTAGCCTAGTCACGTCTCCAATAATCATTTCTGGAACTGAATCATCAATTAAACAAGCTAGTTCTAAATTTTTCTGGGCAGCTCTTGGTGCTAATAATTCTAGTGCTTCTTCAACACAGCTTCTAACTTCTAAAGGACTTTGTTCTAACTCCAGTTTTCCTGATTCAATTTTCGTAAAGTCAAGAATATCATTAATAATAGTTAGTAGTGCATCACCACTGGTACGAATAGTTTCGACAAAATCCCTTTGTTCAGGACTTAATTCCATATCTAATAATAAGCTTGTCATACCTATTACACCATTCATTGGAGTGCGGATTTCGTGACTCATCATTGCTAAAAATTCGCTTTTAGCTCGGTTCGCTACTTCTGCTGCGTGTCTCGCTTGTTCTAGAGCTTTATTTTGAGCTGCTAATTCTTGTTTATGAGTAACTTCTGACTCTAATATTTGTGCTTGAGCTAATGTTAATCCAACTTGAGATGCCACATCTTCTAATAAGTCTATTTCATCCTGATTCCACTGACGCATATAATCACATTGATGTAAATTAATAATGCCGTTTGGTTCTTCTTTATAGGATGTTCTAACTGCTAACATTGACCTAACTTTTAGTCGGCGATACATTGGTGCAGATGATTTTAATAAAGGATCTGAAAATACATCTGGAGAGGCGATCGCTTTGTCTTCTAATAATAGTTGCTCTGTATGAGAGTTGTAAGTAACGGCAATATCTAAGTCTAATGTTGACTCATAACCTGATTCTAAATATTCTGCTACACAGGGTAGATGTGGGTAGGGTTCGGCAACGTAGTTATGAATTGAGCAACGGTTCACTCCAAATATTCGTCCTATTTGAGTTGCGGTAGTCTGAAAAATCTCTTGAGTATCTAATTGAGAGCGAATTTCTTGAGTAATTTGTTTAAGTAACAAAAAGTGCTGATATTTTCTTTGTAAAGCTTCTGTAGCATCTTGTCGCAATAATTCACTACCGATATAAGTTGCCATTAATTTTAAAACTTCTACATCTGTTGAGTTCCATTGATTTTTGACAGTACGACTGGTAAAACTGACAGTACCATAGACTCTACCTGACACAAAAACTTTAGTACCAATATAAGATGCGACACGACGTACTGTGTAAGCTGGATGATGTCGCCACTGGGAATCTTTAGCTGATTGAATTACGAGTGGTTCATCAAATCGTAATACTTCGCGATCAAATGTTTGTTCTAGGGCAAAAGCGTCTCCCTTAGCAATGCCAAATAAAAATTCTTCTGGTAAGTGAGCGGCAATAACTTCATAACGTTCTCCTAAAACTTTTCCGAGTAAACCTATCTCCATGCCAAATCGATGACATCCCATTTCTAATAATGCGACTATTCTGCCTTCAAAAGAGCTATCTGCTCCTGCGGTAACTTCATACAGTTCTCTGATTGCTTTTTCGCTCGCTTCTAGGTGTTCTTGGGTTTCCAGTCTCGCAGAAATATCACTTAGGGTACTTACCATACCAGTAATATTGTTTTCCCGATCGACTAATAATGTAGTTTTCATTTCTATTGGACAATAGTTGTCATTTTTAGTTAATAATTTTAATTGATGACAACCTGCAACTAATTTGGGATTAACAATTGCTACTTCTGGATTTTCTGTGGCATTTTCTGAACTATTTTCTCTAGGATAATTGAATTTCTTTATATCTTGAGGATGAATATAGTCTAAAAAGTTTTTACCCAAACTATTTTGTGGAGTAAAACCTGTAATTTTTTCCCATGTATCATTTACAAATGTCAACCTACCTATGGCATCACTTTGCCAAACTATTTCTTGAAAATTATTAATTATTTTGCTGTATTGTGCTATTTGATAATTTTGTTTGATTTCTGTTTTTTTTGCTTGAGAAATATCAACAAAACTGCCTACCATCCTCATTGGTGTTCCTGATTTCCATAATGCTTTTCCTCTGTCTAGAACCCAGATAAAATTATCATCCTTTGTTTTAATCCGATATTCTATTCGATAATTAGGGTTTTTATTCGCTAAGTGTTGTTGAACAGCAGCACTAACTTTATCAATATCTTCTGGATGAATTCTATTTAACCATTCATCAATTTTAGGAGAAATTTCATCATCTTTGTACCCTAACATTTTTTTCCACTCAGATGAGTAGAATATCTCGTTAGTTTTAATATTCCAATCCCAAATTCCATCTTGAGTCGCTTCAATTACTAGAGCTGTAGATTCTTGGGTTCTTGAGTGATTCTCTTGTATTTTTTGGCGGTCTTGATTATATTGCTTGATTCTTTCGTCTGATTTTTTTAATTCGATAGATGTTTGTTCTAGATAATCCTGAAATCTAATTAATGATTGATATAATGATTTTGGTAAAAGGATTTGTGGAATAATTGTTCTGGGAGTAATTAGATTACTGATATTACCTGTAGAATTCTGTACAATTAGAGGTAGTAGATAATAATTTTTTTGCATTAAACCTAAAGCTACTTCTAGACTTGCTTGAGACCGGATTAAAACAGGTAAAGTGTTACAAACTGTTTCTACTTTTGTTTTATTAAAATCTACTTTTAAGGCTTGAAGTTGTACTACATCTCTACTGCTAATTGTACCGATAATTTTAGTGGATTTTTGATTGTTGGAATTTTCTGTTGGGGATTTTTTTTGTTTCGTTTCTGTAATCAAAATATAACTGACATTATGAGTAAACATCAGTTGAGTAATATGTCTAATTGATAATGAGGAGGAAGCGTGAATAATTTGAGATTCAGAGATACGTTCTAACTGATTAATTTGGATTAGTTTGGCTGGTAAAGTTAACGATGAATCAAATGTTATTTGCGTCGGTAATGATAAATTATTTTGATTTTTGGCTTGATTATTCTGAGATTTTAAATCTTGATTAATCGCAGTTGTTGTTTGCTTTTGTAATCGTCCTGTACCATTGTGATTAATAGATACTTGAGCTTGACTGTTGCCTATTGAACCAAGACTATTGTGATTTTTTTCAGATTGATTAAAAATTAAACTACCCGTACTAATTAAGCCAATAAGTTCCTCTGATTCATCAACTATTGGTAAGTGTTTTATCTGATGTTTTTCTAATATTCCGAACAGAGTAAATATATCTGGAATTTCCGATATTTGAGCTGTTATGATAGATCTAATCATAATTTGAGCAATCGGAAATCCACTTAGAGGTGCGCCAATAGATGCTAGCTGTACCACATCTCTTTCCGTAAATATACCGACAATTGGCCCTAAAGATTGGATCCTCGTATCTTTGCCATTAGAATCATTCTTTGGCTTTTGAGGGTCGATATTGCGATCGCCAGGTTCTACTCTTTTGCTAGAACTATCAGTAGATGTTGGTTCTACGATTAGCATACAACTGGCACCTGTCCTACTCATTGAGATAATTACATCTTCTACAGAAGTTTCTGGTGTAGCAGTAAGTGGATGATAATCAATGGCCTGACTGATGGAGGGAATAAACATCTTACAATTACTCTGATGGTGTTTACTAAAAATTGTAAAAGTGGGATTTCGTCCCGAATAATGCCATTTTGCAGGTTAGGTTTGGGGGGACTGATATAACTATTCGGTTATACTTACCCCTATTTCCAGAATATTTCCTAATCAATGTTGATCCCCACATTTTGTAGCTAAATTATTATAATTAGGGACTTTAAACGTAACTAAAAACTGACGAACTGAAAATTAGCACCCCTTATATTAATCATAGGGCTTTAAAACCTAGTTTATATAGTCTGCACCTGATTTATTGTGAAATTCTGTTTTGGAATAGCCCTGAAAATATCGTTATACTCTATAGCTGAGACTCTTAATCTAGCAGTACCCTTTTTAGTTAGGACGAGAAATTTTAACTACTTTTAAGATAAGAGGGTATCAAGAAATGTCCTAACATATTTACCTAGTCCTAATATCTAAAAGATTAAGACTGAAAAATATAGATTATTAATATTTGCCAGCCTTAAATTATCTCATTTTATATTATTTTTGTCAATATAGATTCCTATAGTATATTAAAACTTGAGAGTTCTTAGGAACTAAAGAAAAAGTAAATAGAAAATTATCAAGTAAGTAATTATTTAGAAATTGGTGGAGAGAATATACTGTGACTGTTGAAGAGCTGATTCAGAAGGGGGGCCTTGCCATGTGGCCTCTGTTAATTTTATCAATTTTGTCCATGAGTGCTATCATAGATAGGCTGTGCTTCTGGACAAATTTATTAATTAAGGAAAAACAAACGGTTAGTCGGGTTTTGGAGGCAGCACGTCGTGATTGGAGCATAGCGACGGAAATGGCGAGACGGACGATTAAACAACCTATTGGCCGTTTTCTCTACGCACCTTTACGGTTACAAAACCCTGAACCGGAGGTGTTTAAATTAGCACTAGAGGCAGCCGCTGATGATGAATTGGCCTCGATGCGCAAAGGAGATAAATTGCTGGAAGGGGTAATTGCTTTGGCTCCCATGTTAGGGTTATTGGGTACTGTTTTGGGTTTGATTGGTTCCCTCGGTTCGATTCGCCTGGGAGATTTGGGTACTTCTTCTACTGCTGGAGTTACAGTAGGTATTGGTGAAGCTTTAATTAGTACCGCTGCGGGTTTAGTCGTAGCTATTATTAGTCTGGTATTTTATCGGTTATTTCAAAGTTTGTTATTTAATCAAATGAAGGTTTTTCGGAAAGCGGGAAATGAGTTGGAATTGCTATACCGACAATATTGGCAACAAACATCTTTAAATAATTATAATTCACAAGATAAAAGTCCTTATTTTCCGCCTTCATGGGGGAATAATTCTCTAAGTGTTCCAGATTCTTTAGAACAGGATTCAAAATCAACAAACTTACCTACAGAAGGTGATATTGATCAGTCTACAGATGAGTCTCAGAATAACTGATAAAAATCTATCAACCTTGATAATAAAAATAGTGATTTGTTGAGAGGAAATAATATGGTTTGTTGCAGATTTATTTGTAAATTTGCAGCAGGAATCTGTAATTTCAGTTCTCAGTAGCTCCTGCTGAAGTAGCAGGTAATAAAATACTGAATTTGATTTTTTTTATCCCTGTTAAAGGTGATGCTTGAGACAGGATTTTATCATCGTTAAATTTATTAATTTATCTAAATAAAAAAAACTATGAAACTTAGTCAAGAACCTGTTAGTGAAGAAGTAAGAATTGAATTAATACCTCTAATTGATGTTATTTTTTGTATTCTTACTTTTTTCCTTCTAGCTGCTTTACAATTAACTCGTCAGCAAGCAATTAATGTTAATTTGCCAAAAGCTAGCACAGGTAAACCTCAATCACAAGAGATGTTACTTGTGAGTGTTAATGAAGTAGGTACAACTTTTATTGAAGAACAACCTGTGAATGCTATAGAACTGGAAAAGTTTGTCCGTAGATATAATCAAGTTAATCCTAGAGGAGTTGTTGTATTATATGCTCCTAAAGAAGCAAAATATAATGATGTTGTACAAGTTCTAGACTTGTTACGAGAGGTTGGAGGCGATCGCGTAGCTCTAGCAACTTTACCTGGTTCACCTCAGACTGGTGCTAGTGATACTGCTGAGGAGTCGCTGACTCCCTCTGAATCCGAAAAACAACCAACTCCAGGTAGAACAGTCGATCCTAATCAATATGAGTTACCCCCTGCTCCTGAAACATCTCCACAATAGGGAGAAATAATTGGGCGTTGCTTAGGGTGCGGGATGAATTAGTGTGGGGAGTGTGGGGAGATAGTAAATCTTACCTAAATTATCTATTAATGCCATTATATCATGTTCGGATGATCACTTATAATCAAGTTTTTGTTTGTAGTAAGACCTTAGCCTTTATAATTACTTAGTATTAGGGCTAGAGCAATACTAAGAGCATAATTATAACTGGTTTACCGAACATAATATGAGTCTTTGGGCTGCATACCAGCTATCCATTAATACTTTTTTAATACTTTTTGTTTCCTACCTCCTATTCCCTATTCCCTATTCCTTAATTTTGTTATTATTGTAAGTCTTTAAAGAGAAATAATATCAGACTCTAAAAATGGTGTAAAAATCCAAAAACACCAGACTTTTCCAAGAATTATATCATGTCCGGTTGAACAGTTATAACTCACCTTCCGCACGTCAATTTGTAACATTAAAAGTAGTATGAAAATTAGTAGCTTGGTAGGTATTTATACTGTCTGGCTCCTACACTATGACCTTTCTCAGGAGTCAGATTATCAGGAAAATATTAAGCATAAATACTCAATTAGTTACTCCTATTGACCAATATAATTGTCTCCTGTCTCCTGTCTCCTGTCTCCTGTTTTTCATGCTACATTTTGTCGTGCGGAATGTAGGTTACATGCAACGTCCCTACTGTGGTCAAATGAAAACCGCTGTAAACTATTAGCCAAGGATGGAAATCCTTGATGAGCCATATCATCAGATTAACCTAGAAAAATATCATTGCTAGTATTTAATATAGCTGTGATTTCTTCTGGAGTAATCAGACTGTTTTCTAGGGTAACTAAAAGTTGATCTTCCCAGAAAATTTCAGTATTATTTTCCACAGTTTCAGTCGTAAGCTCTTGAGAATTTATAGTTAATTCATTATTCAAAATTAGGAAGTCCTCATTAATATTAAAGTCAGTGATTAAATCTGAACCTTGACCAAGGTTGACGAAGAAGCGATCGCTTCCATCACCCCCAGTGAGAGTATTATCACCTTCTCCACCATCAAGCGTATCATCACCTGTACCACCTAGCAGAGAGTCATTGCCTAATACTCCAAATAAACTATCATTACCTGTACCACCTAGCAGAGAGTCATCACCTTCATCACCAAATAATAAATCATCTCCTAGACCACCAAAAACGAGGTCATCTCCTAAACCAGCAAACAACATATCTTGTTGACCTTCTGTACCAACTTCTGCTGAAAGTTCAGGGGTGTCACCATAGATAGTATCATTACCATCACCACCACAGATTGTATCATTTCCCTGATCGCCAAACAGACTGTCCTCTCCTGCGTAACCATATATATTGTCGTCACCTTTACCTCCTCGTGCAGTATCATCTCCGCTACCACTAATAATAGTATCTTCAGCATAGTTACCACTCAGGAAGTCATTTCCGGCACCACCATCAATGAAGTCTTGTCCTGATACATCAGCATCAATTACGCTATTGTTACCGCCATAAATTGTATCATCTCCTTGTTGACCTAAAATTGTATCATTGCCTTGATCTCCCAAGATTAAATCATTATCCTTACCACCATAAATGAAATCATCTTCTTTACCTCCGTTAATTACATCGTCTCCTCGACTTCCTCCGATCACATCATTACCGCGACCTCCATAAATAGAATCTTTTCCTATTTCATCTTCTGCAGAACTGGAACTAGGGTCGCCAACTATTTTGTCATCACCCTCATCACCCATGAGCAGATCGTCACCTTCTTGCCCAAATAAAGTGTCATCACCCTTACCTCCACGAGCTGTATCATCATTCTTACCCCCCATGACTAGATCATCGTGGCGATTACCATTGAGGTTGTCGTCACCCCTGCCACCATTGATCACATCACTACCTGTGAAGTCTGTGTCATTACCACCAGGAGTACCTCCTATAACTGAATCGTTACCTTTCTCACCTAATAGGGTATCATTGCCAATATCACCAGAGATGCTATCGTCATCCTTACCTCCACGAGTTGTATCGTCACCTTTTCCAGATTTGATATCATCATTTTGTTCTTTACCATTAATAAAGTCAGATTCACGATTACCAAAAACTGAGTCATTACCCAGACCACCAAACATCATGTCCCTATTGTCAGAACCTTCCATAAAATCGTTTCCTTCCAAACCATCATAAGCAATACCAGTTTGATTTAGGTTACTAATCTTAAGAACATCGCTGTTTTCTGAACCTAAGACAAACCCTTTAACTGGAGGGGAATTAATAACTAGAGGAGTTAAAACAGGTAACTCTACAAGTTCTATAGTGGGAGGTGGAGGACATGAATGCTCATTATCTATTTGAGTTCCTTCTATAGTTATTGGTTCCGGTGTTGGTTCTGGGGTTGGTTCTGGGGTTGGTTCTGGGGTTGGTTCTGGGGTTGGTTCCGGTGTTGGTTCCGGTGTTGGTTCTGGGGTTGGTTCCGGTGTTGGTTCTGGGGTTGGTTCCGGTGTTGGTTCTGGGGTTGGTTCCGGTGTTGGTTCCGGTGTTGGTTCCGGTGTTGGTTCCGGTGTTGGTTC
>JBFRWR010000037.1:0-8200 GCA_051439685.1 Trichodesmium sp. | reverse complement strand
ATTTTATAGTTCTGAGTTCCTTTCATTAATATCCGGTTCCAACCCGAAATTTTTACTGTCAGTTAACGACCTTTTTTAGTAGTAAAAATAGATTGACTAACCCTAGTAGGTTCATGCCAAGTATTCTCATCTTTAAAGGTCAAATTTATCTCCATACCAAGGGAGATTCCTGAAGTTATTTTTGGTTTTTTTCCTGATAAATTGACGGTAAAATATTCGATTACTTCTGAATAATAGTCAAAGTAATTAAGTTTTTTTTGCTTTACTCTTTCTCCAATAAAATATCGTTGGCTATAGAAACTATCAGCCACTAAAACTGATAATTTATCTCCAGAGAAAGAAGCAGTTTTAAAAATTGTTTCCATTTAGTATCTAAGCATTCAGCTATTAGGCAGCTTCCGGCATAGGAACTACGTTAACAGCTATCAGCAAACCCAATAAAAACCTTACTTAAAAAGGCTTTAAATGAATATAACCTTTAAAGTTGGCTTTGATAGTAAGATTCAATTTACCTCAACAAAGCCAAGCTTTTTTCTCAAACTAACATAAATAGCTGACCGCTGACCGCTGTTTGCGCAGCATTCCGCAGGAAATGCTGAATGCTTACATTAGTATAGCTAAATACTTAGGGTTTGCTCAACTTAAAACCTTAATTGAGATTCGCCAAAAACCTAACTATCAATAAATCTTGAATTGGGTATCATCTTTTCATAATTACTATACATATCATAATCTTTAACCTTAATCTCTAAATTAGGGCAGTTTTTGGAATAATTTATGATTCATTAGCTCATTAATTGATGAGTTTAAACTACCCTTATTTAAGTTTATCAATCTCAATCTAAGGTCAAGAAAACCTAACCAAATGTAGAATTATTCCACCCCCACATCGAACCTTTAGCATCAGAAAATTCCATGTAAATTCGGTTAGTTGGTATCCCTAAAACTTGATTAATTTGTTGACAAAAATCTTGACTTATTGCCTTTGTTTGATTGGGATTCATACTACCAATACTTTTGATTTCCATATAGCAAACTGGTTCATTGCTATTACCACCAAAAGTCATGGGAATATCTGACTCAAAAATTGTCATTACATAAGATTCTGATTTACTAAAATGTTTTGCCATTCCAGATGAAAGATTTTTTAGAAGGCTATCAATTGTATCTTTTTCTGGTTTGGAAACAGAGGTTTGAACTTTAATGAGTGGCATAACTAAATTGAATAATTAACTCTGAATAAAATGAACTATTGAAGTTGGGAAGGAAGTCAGAAGGAAGAAAGAAAGTAGATGAGTCTATAGACAGTTAGCAGTTATGTAATCTTAAAAGCTACTCTAACAGTTCCATACTAGAGTAGTTTTGGTCTTATCTAAACTGTATTGATTTTGATTTTATTTAGTATTGGGTAATATATCTACTCAAAAAACACAAATACAATCAATTATTATCCATGAATTATTAATTACTTCCTCCCTATTCACTATTCCCTATTCGCTATTCCCTATTCCCTATTCCCTATTACCTATTCACTGGAACTACTATTAATAGTAATTAACCACCATAATTCCAGCCTGTACTTTCTAACAATAGAGGATCTCCTTCACGATGTATACCTGCTGCAATTACTTCTCCTACATATACAGTATGATCGCCTTCTTCTACAGCACTAATAACTCTACATTCTACATAACCAAGAGTATCAGAAATAATTGGGCAACCAGTTTCTCCTAAGTAAAATTCTACTTCTTCAAATTTATTTCCCACACGACGTTGAGGTTTGAAAAATTGTTGAGCTAAATCTTTTTGCTCTGCTGCTAAGAAACTAAGAGAAAAAACTCCACTAGCTTTAATCATGGCATGGGATTTAGATTCTCTATTCACACAATTAACAATTAGGGGAGGCTTAAAAGATGCTTGCATTACCCAACTAGCTGTAAAGCCGTTTACTTCATCCCCATCCTTAACACCACAGATGTATAATCCATGAGGGATTTTACGCAGTATAGTTTTTTTTGCTTGTTCGTCTAGCAAAGTTTTACCTACTATATATTTATAGAGTTTGACATTCTTTATTTTAACTAAAGTCAATACATTAGACATATCTCCAAATAAAATTCCTTCCCAGAAGTGAGGGAATAGATGTATTGCAGGAGTAGTCATGTCTCTAGTTACAAGTTTTTGAGCTATAAACTCTAAATATAGTGTGGCACTATAGTTTTTTTCCTATCTATAGAACCCCTGAGTGGCTCTATAAAATTAGCTGGAGAGATGGGGAGATGATGAAGCAACGGGCTATTTTTCTACTTTTTTTCCCTATTCTATTTCACCGAAATTATGACTCCTGTCTCCTGTCTCCTGTCTCCTGTCTCCTGTCTCCTAATCCTCACTTTTGCTCATATTCCAAATGGGTTCTATATACTCTAATTACTTAAATCATAACTACACAATAAATATCCTATGTTTTCCCTAAATCACTTTCTCCAAAAATTAACCGATCAAAAAAAATGGCGTTTCATAGCAATAACATTAATAATTGCCACCTTAGCGATCGCTTGTAACAATACCAAAACCACCACAAACTCAGACACACCAATCACTCCCGAACCAGGTACTCTCATTTGGGCTAGATATAGAGATTCGGACACCCTCGATCCCCACAAATCAAAATCACCTTTATCTAGACAAATAATCGATCAAATCTACGACACACTTCTTGCTTTTGATGACCAAGGGAAAATACAAGCAAACTTGGCCAAAGAATGGTCAGTCACCGATAACGGCCAAGAATATACCCTGAAACTCAACGAAAATATCAAATGTCACGACGGCTCAAGCTTTGATGCTAATGCCGTCAAATTTACCATAGACAGAGCTATTGACGCTGAAACAGCAAACAATACCAAAGATAGTTGGGGACCAATAGAAACAGTAGAAGTCGTGGATGACCTAACAGTTAAAGTTAAAATGACTGAAGCTTTTAGTCCCTTTCCTCGTTTCCTAGCCGATCCTTACTCCAGCATGATTTGTCCGTCTGCTATAGAAACCTATGGTGATAAATTTGGCATAGAAGGAACCATTGGTACAGGTCCATTTCAATTTGTTGAATGGACTCAAGGGGAACAACTGGTGCTAAAGACAAACCCAGACTATAAAAATTATGGGCGACCAGTAGAAAATTCTACCGCTCCTTATATTCAGAAGTTAGTAATTAAAACTATGCCGGAAGTAGAAGCTCGTTTAGCAGCTATTAAGTCTGGCGAAATTCATTTAACTGAACCTCCAATAACAGAAATTTCTAATCTCAAAGAAGACGCTAATTTAAAACTTCATATTGCTGAAAATACTGGGCAAATAGTATTTTTAGAATTTGTTACTTCGAGACCTCCTTTTGATGATAAAAAGGCAAGACAAGCAATTGCTTACGGAATTGATCCGCAAAAAGCAACAGAAGAAATATTTGGAGATTTAGTCAAACATTCCCAATGCCCAATTGCCGATGTTATGTTTCCTAATGATGGTAAACTTTGCTCGGATTTTAGTATTAAACCAGACCCAGAAAATGCGAGAATCCTATTAACTGAACTTGGTTATACTGAAGAAAAACCACTAGAAGTAACTCTCCTAACTTGGCAAGGAGGAAACCGTCAAAAAATAATTGAAAAATTCCAAAATCAACTTGCAGAAATAGGGATAAAAGCTGAGGTAGAAACAATGGATATTGGCAGTCTTAATGCCAGAATCAAACAAGAAAATAATCAAGAAGAAGGTAAAGGTATTATTGATATGATGGGATGGTATTGGTACGACCCAGATTTTCTTTATACTTTATGGCATTCTCCCGGTTGGATGGAAGGTTATCACAGTGATGAACTTGATGCGTTACTAACAGAAATGCGAACTACAACTAAGTCTGAAGAACGACAAGAAAAAGTTGTAGAAGTTCAGGAATATTTGTTAGATAATGCTGTGATGATACCACTTTATAGTCCTGGATGGATGTGGAGTTATGTTAGTAATTCGGATGTGGAAGGTTTCAAGATTGGAGCTTTTAATCGACCTCAATTTAATGATGCGAAATTATTGACTACTACCGAAGAAAAAGAAGCAATTAAGTCTCCTGCAAGTTCTGAAAAAGAAGCAGTAGAGGAAGAAATTAATTCAGAAGAAAATGTAGAAAATAAAGATTCTGTTGCTTCTCCAGACAATGAATAGGAAGTAATTTCAGTTATCAGTTATCAGTTATCAGTAGCTCTAGCTGTTTCGTTTGCTTCGCTGCGCGACATGTTTGCGAAGCATTCCGGAACGGAAATGCGCAGCATGACAAACGGAAAGCAAGAGTCTTGACAAAGGAAAACCGTTAGGTGATATAGATGTCTTAGTAGCTGACCCTAAAAATTTATCTATTAAAATAATTGAGTGTAAAAATTTTTCAATGGCTCGCGCTCCACACCAGATGAAAAATGAGTTAGATAATTTATTTATAGGAAAAGGCAAAGGTAAAAGTAGGAAAAAACCTGCTATTGAACATCATCAAGAAAGAGTTAAATGGGTTAATAATCATCTACAAAAAGTATTAACCTGGCTTAGTTTAGACCCCAATCTAAATTGGAAAGTTGAAGCAATTATAGTAACGGATGAGGAATTATCTACTCCAAACTTAAAGTCTTCACCCATTCCTGTAATTTGATGGGTAGAACTATGTCAAACACAAGAATTAAATTAATTGGAAACAAAATAATGGAGAATATTTTGGTTCACCAAATATTTTTTTAATCAAAGCAATTAAAAACAATTGGCATTCCTACCCATGGAATAATAATTGGATAAAAAACCCAATATTTAAAAGCGAAGGAATGAAATTGTGGGATGAAGCAGAAGTTCACTGGGGAAAAGATAAGCGTAATTATCTATAGCAATCCTATTTTATTCATGGCAAAAATCTTACTGCTTTTTAGGGAAAGGTGAGCAGGGAACAGGTGGGAGTTTCAGTTTTTTTACTTACTTTACTTTTTGATTTGTCACGATCTATTGAGGATTTGCTGATTAAATCTAAAAGTATTTACAGATATATTTACATATAAAGGTAACTGCATTTTTGGGGTCGAAAAAAGTACCTGGTTTTCAGCTTTTCACCCTCAAAAAGTTAGTATTTCAGGCAAGAGTTGGGCAGAAAAATCAAGGGATAATTCTGACTCCTACCTCATCGCTCATTCCCTTTTCTCCTGTCTTCCCCTCCCAGGAGGGGTTAGGGGTGGGTTGTCTGCTGTCTCCTCACTCCTACCCTCCACCAAAATACTTTTTCAGCAAACCCTATTTAGGATTGCTATATTTAATTTAAGGCGTTGGTAAATTAGGGCATGATTTGTGTTTTTTGGTAATTGCTAAACTATTGAATAACAAATATTTGAGATTGTTCAATTTTTATTTTCATACCTTGATTGACCAACACCTAATTTAAAAGTCAGTAGTCAGTAGAGATGGTAATTATATAGACTAAGCAATTAATTAATGAATTAATTAATTAATTAAGAATGGAAATTTTTTTATATCGAAATAAATGGATTGGATATAGCGTTTCTCAAGAAGGATGAGGTACAGTTGTTTTTCTGATTTGCTATTCCCTATTCTCCCATTCCCCCATCTTCCCTACTCCCTACTCCCTACTCCCAAAAAAAAGGAATTTTGTACCTCACGCTTTTTGGGAATTGCTATACGATACTAACGAATAAATTTTTGATAGTCCTGCATAGTAATGGTGATAACATATATTTTTGGCGTTGCTTATTTCAGGTATGATTTTGGTTGATTGCCAAGTGCTAATCTATATAAATAATTACCAAATAATCTACAATTTCTGGATATTATTTTTCATCTCTTGATTCAGCAACGCCGAATTTTTTAATGGTTTCTGTCTCAATCAGACTGACAAAGCACAAAAAATATTTTTACTTTTCTATACTTATAGCTATGGCAGAAAAATCTCCGACAAAAACCTAACACTAACTAATAACTAAATAGAGCAATTTAAACCACCTGATTTTTGACTAAAACGAGCATTTTCTCGATAATCAACAGGGCAATCTATCACACTCGGAACATCTTGAGCAAGAGCTTCTTTCAAAGTAGGAATTAAATCAGCAGCAGACTCTACTCGATAACCTTTCAAACCAAAACTTTCTGCAAATTTAACAAAATCAGGATTGCCAAACTTAATAAAAGACGACTTACCAAAATGGTCTTCCTGCTTCCATTCAATCAAACCATAACCACCATCATTAAAAATCAAAGTTACAAAAGCAGTACCTACCCTTAAAGCAGTTTCCAACTCTTGACAATTCATCATAAATCCACCATCCCCTGTTGCAGCTACTACCTTGCGATTAGGATGGACTAATTTAGCAGCGATCGCTCCAGGAATAGCAATACCCATTGCAGCAAATCCGTTAGAAATCAAACAAGTATTAGGACGTTCACAATGATAATGTCTAGCAATCCACATTTTATGGGCACCAACATCAGAGATAACTATATCCTCTGGTCCCATAACTTGACGTAAATCATAAATTAGTTTTTGAGGTTTAATTGGGAACTCACTATCTTTTCCATATCCTTCATATTCAGAGCGAATATTTGTTCTAATTTCTGATATTGTCGGACTTAATTCATCAATCCGTTCTGAACGTCGCAAAATTTCATTCAAAGAATCAGAAATATCTCCAACTATTTCAGCTATAGGAATATAACTACTATCAATTTCCGCATATTTTGCCCCAATATGAATAATCGGAATTTTACCTTCAGGATTCCATTTTTTCGGAGAATATTCAATCAAGTCATAACCAACAGCAATTACCAAATCTGTCTGATCAAAAGCACAAGTAATATAATCCCGTTGTTGTAATCCTGTCGTCCATAAAGATAAAGGATAAGTGTAAGGAATCCCACCTTTACCCATAAAAGTATTAGCAACAGGAATATTTAATTGTGTAGCAAATTCTGTCAATACTTCACTTGCATCCCCTCTAATAACTCCATTTCCCACCAAAATAATAGGATTTTTAGCCTTAGAAATTGCCACTGCTGCTTCAGTCATACTTTGATAAGCAGAAAAAGATTTTTCCCGTTTATCTCGATTCAAAGGTGTTCCTTCCACAGACATTGCAGCAATATTTTCTGGTAAATCAATATGAACAGCTCCCGGCTTTTCTTGTTGAGCTACTTTAAATGCTTTACGGACAATTTCTGGTGTATTGCTAGGGCGAACAATTTGAGCATTCCATTTAGTTACTGGAGAAAACATAGCCACCAAATCTAAATATTGATGAGATTCGATGTGCATTCTATCGGTACCAACTTGACCTGTAATTGCGACTAAAGGTGCTCCATCTAAATTAGCATCAGCAACACCTGTCATTAAATTAGTAGCACCAGGACCTAATGTTGATAAACAAACTCCTGCTTTTCCTGTTAAACGTCCGTAGACATCTGCCATAAAAGCAGCGCCTTGTTCATGTCTAGTGGTAATGAATTGAATAGAAGAATTTTTGAGAGCTTCTAGAATATTTAGATTTTCTTCTCCAGGCAATCCAAATACATATTTTACCCCTTCATTTTCGAGGCATTTTACCAATAATTCTGCAGTGTTCATTTCTCTTTTCTCCGTTTGAACAAATGTTGTAAATAATAAAGAATCTCAAAATTTTTTCTATATATTTTGAAAAAAGGTAGTAGATGGGTTTGAGATATGAAGTTTTAATTTTTTTTGATAAATATTTTTTGGCTATTTACCAAATTTTCCTAGTAGTCTTTTTCCATAAAAATGAGAAGGATAAATCTATAATTTTAAAGGATTATATCGAGGTTAATTGTCTCAATCTTAGCTGGAATAACTACAAGTATTATAGATTATATAACTTTTGAGAATTTAATAAGTACCCAGGTAAAATTAATTAGGGCTTGCTGAATAAATATAAAAGAATTGCCATATAAAGGTAAGTGCCTTTTTAGGTATTGAAAAAGTACGAGGTTTTCGCTCTTTAAAGCTCAAAAAGTAAGGATTTTGATTGACTCATGGCTGAAAAATCAAGGTATAACTCTTCCTCCTGCCTCCGATAAATTCCTTACTCCTCCTGTCTCCTGTCTCCTGTCTCCTGACTCCTACCCTCAGCCATAAGACTTTTTCAGCAAACCCTAATTA
>JBFRWR010000036.1:0-5229 GCA_051439685.1 Trichodesmium sp. | reverse complement strand
CCTGTCTCCTGTCTCCTGTCTCCTGTCTCCTGTCTCCTGTCTCCTGTCTCCTGTCTCCTGTCTCCTGTCTCCTGTCTCCTGTTTTTCATACTACATTTTGTCGTGCGGAATGTAGGTTATATGTTTTTTTCGGTTGTGCAGAGCGTAAAGTGTGGGATTCCTCAAGTAGGGCTGGCCAATATAATCTAAAAGGACTGATATATCAAGGTTGAGCACCCAGATAATCGCGAAAAAAGTGCAAATTTTTCAGCCTTTAATACTAAAAAGTGAGGACGGGTGGCAGACACTTCTCAAACAGATACAGGTACAATTATTCCTCCTACTTTCCAGGGTATCCCTACCCTCCCCACACTTCCCACACTTCCCACACTTCCCACACCTCCCACCCTCCCCACACTTCCTTGACGCACTACCTTTTTTTCCTCCTCATTTCTCGATCTTCCCTACTCCCTACTCCCTAAAATAAAGGAATTTTGGATATTACCTGTATGGGAATTGGTATAATAAAAATTCGTAAATAATCTATGAACTTAGATAAAAACTCTAAAATTTTTAGTAGTTTTTAACTGTACAAAAAAATTAGGTCCAAAGAAGGGGATGAAAAAAAATTAACTCAGTATTTCAAGCCTCCGAGTAAAGCCGGAGGTTTACTGATAGCGTAGTTTGAACTTAGGAGGCTAACTAGGGTTGGCTGATTAAATCTAAAACCATTAACAGGTAAATATTTCAACCTTTTTGGAACTGGAAAAAGTGCGATATTTTAACTCCAAAAGGTTCCAAAAGTTAGAATTAAAGACTCACTAGGACAGAAAAAGTAAGGGATTATTCTTCCTACTACTTCCTCTATAATCCCCATTTATACTGACTCCTGACTCCTGACTCCTGACTCCTACGCCTACGAAAAGACTTTTTCAGCAAACCCTAACTAATAACTGATAACTGAAATAACCCTCATTTCCATAGATATATTTTTCACAACCCAGGCAATATTTCTATCTTAGGTTAATTGATTAATTAACAAAAGCAAAATAAGTGTTTTAAATACTGAAATATTTCCCCAATCTCTTTAAATTTGATTTTTGTAGTAATTATTCTTATCAAGTTAAGAGTAACTTGCAAAAGAATTTGGTTTTTCACAGGAACTAGCATCTGTTTGTGGTGAAATGTCAGAACTTTCTAGCAGCTTTGATGAAAATTCAAAATTATTTTTTTGATTTTGTAAATGATTTAAGGTATCTACAAAATCACGAATACCTTGAAATTTACGATAAACAGACGCAAAACGGATATAAGCGACTTCACTAATTCCACTCAATTTATTCAGAACAATTTCACCAATTTCTGAACTGCTAATTTCTCTCTGTGTTCTTCCCTGTAACTCAACTTCTATTTCATCTACAAGAGCTTCAAGCTGAGTGGCCTCAATACCAGTTTTTTCGCAGGAACGAATAATACCTCGAAGTAATTTCGACTTGTCAAAAGACTCTTTTTTACCGTCCCTTTTAATTACAATAACTGTAACAAATTCAATCCTTTCATAAGTCGTAAAACGATGCAGACAGTTCAGACATTCCCGGCGACGTCGGATACTCTTACCAGACTCTGCTGAACGTGACTCTAGAACACGACTATTTGTATGTTGACAAATTGGACATAGCATACTTTAAATTTCTCAGAAATAAATAACTTGGCCTCAAAAAGGGCGATGGCCTCTTTTTATTATATAAGAGCTATGAGTGCTGGGCTAAGAACTCAGCACTCATAACTTCTTAAAAAAGCAATTTGTTTGATAAGAAACTTAGTAAAACTAATTACTTTCCTATCCGAGGTGGATCGCGGAAGGCGATCGCAAAAAATATCACACCCAAGGCCAAAGCCAATACAAGTATGTAAGCGGCACTTTCCATAAGGGAATTTCCTGAAAATCCAGTTCTTTTTTAGTTTACCAGTTTATTGCAAATAAAAGTCCAACGAAAATACTTTGTAACTTTTATCAAAGTAGCCGTTGGACTTTTATCAATTTAGTTGGAAAATTTCCAGATACTTAGTCGGTTATTGTGGCCAAATATTAGTCAGCCACAATTATTTTAGGTTTCCTTCCGACGGGTACTCAAGTCACCCAATTTCTGGAATAAACCAAACTCTACCTGTTCCTCTAAGTCTGGATCGATACCTGCGAAAACATCACGGAACAGAGTCCGGCATCCGTGCCAAATATGGCCAAAGAAGAATAGAAGAGCAAAACAAGCATGACCATAAGTAAACCAACCACGAGTGCTAGTCCGGAATACACCGTCAGACCCTAAAGTTTCTTGGTCAAACTCAAAAGGTTCACCTGTCTGAGCTTTACGAGCATATTGCTTAACAGCTGCGGGGTTAGTAAATGTTTGACCATCAAGTTCACCACCTAAGAAGCTAACAGTTACGCCCTTTTCTTCAAAACTATATTTTGATTCTGAACGACGGAAAGGAATATCAGCCTTAATCACACCTTCAGAATTAGTTAAAATTACTGGGAAAGTTTCAAAGAAGTTAGGTAGGCGACGTACAAATAGTTCTTCGCCATCCTTATCTTTAAACACAGGATGACCAAGCCAACCTTGAGCTAGACCATCACCATTGTTCATTGGGCCAACCCTGAACAAACCACCCTTAGCTGGACTATTACCAACATAGTCATAGAAGGCTAGTTTTTCAGGGATACTTAACCAAGCTTCGGAAGCAGTTTCACCTGCTGCTAACTCAGATTGAACACGACGTTCAATTTCTTGCTGGAAGTAACCATTGTCCCACTGATAACGAGTCGGGCCAAATAGTTCGATAGGAGTAGCAGCGCTACCGTACCACATTGTTCCAGCTACAACAAAAGCTGCAAAGAAAACTGCGGCAATACTACTAGAGAGAACTGTCTCAATATTACCCATCCGCAAAGCTCTGTATAGACGTTCTGGAGGTCTTACAGATAAGTGGAACAAACCAGCAATAATTCCCACAATTCCTGCAGCAATGTGGTGAGCTACAATTCCACCAGCATTAAATGGGTTAAATCCTTCTGGTCCCCATGATGGTGCTACTGGCTGGATCGAACCCGTCAACCCATAAGGATCTGATACCCACATTCCCGGACCAAATACCCCGGTTAAGTGGAAGGCTCCAAAGCCAAAGCAAAGTAAACCAGATAAGAATAAGTGAATACCAAACATTTTTGGTAGGTCTAGAGCAGGTTCTCCTGTACGTTGGTCAAAGAACAATTCTAAGTCCCAGAAAACCCAGTGCCATACAGCAGCTAGGAATAGCAGACCGGAAAGCACGATATGAGCTGCTGCTACACCTTCAAAAGACCAGAAACCAGGATTGGAAGCTACTTCTCCAGTAACACTCCAGCCACCCCAAGATTGGGTGACACCTAGACGGGCCATAAATGGCATAACAAACATTCCCTGACGCCACATGGGGTTTAGGACTGGATCGCTAGGATCAAAAATTGCTAGTTCATAAAGGGCCATTGAGCCAGCCCAGCCTGCTACTAGAGCAGTGTGCATCAAATGCACTGATATTAGTCGTCCTGGATCATTCAGAACAACTGTGTGTACGCGATACCAAGGTAGTCCCATTGACTACACTCCTCCTATAAGTGATGTCTATTCTGAAAGCTTTTTTCTTTTGTTTGTTATACCCACTTCTGAAATTTTGGTAATACTTGTCCAATTATTAAGATTGTTACCAAGAAATGGCCAAATTTTACAGACGAGGGCATAAAATTAAAACTATTTCAAGAATTGTATAGAGTTTTGAAGTTAATAGCAAGCATATAAATTCCTTCTAGAAAGGCTATTTCTACAGAAGATAAAGATTTTATAAATGATTAGGGCTTGGCCTTTTTGAGTTATCTAAGACTGACTAAGGTTGGTTTGACAAATGGCCGATGTATGACAAAGATATTCCAAAACTTTTTCTGCATCAATTAAGCGAGTCAATACCACATTACCAATATTTTGACTAGAGGTAGACCTATCAGCTTTTGCAGTTGGATAAACCTCAACCATTAATACTGCATCTTCGACTTGGTACAACCACATTTGTTCATTTTTGTCCTGAAGACAGAGTGGCATTTTTTGAATGTTGGGCGCTCGTCTCCAAGCTGTTTCATTCCAGAGACCGCCAACTGTCCAAACTTTACCTACTGCCCATCCTTCTGATAAGAAAAAGTATTTCACAGATTTTTATAGACTTGATTAACTGATTAGAAAGTTTATCAAAAGTAGGGGCTATCCACAGTATTAAAATCATTAGACATGCGTTCAACATAAATAGACAAATACTCTATAATACACTAAATTATGGAAGCACTAAGGTATGAAAATTAGGTTTGTTGTTGTGGTTGTTTAAACTGATAAACATCCTGAATAACTTGCACCCAACCATCAGTAAGAGACTCAACAATAATATCCCCTTTTTCCTTAGTCGCAACTTTAGCATCACCTAACACACCACTACAGCTCAACTCTTTTGTCAACCAAGCAAAAGGCAACCTACCCTCCATACTTAACATACTATTTTCTGGCAAATCTTGGGGATATTCCGTTACTGCTAGTTCCATCCGCACCACATCTGGCAACATTGAAAGCATCACACTGGTTTCTCCATCCCCTGCATGAATACCTAATTCCATCTCTTTCTCTGTCAATAACTCTTTCGTAGCATTAGGAACACGCCACACAAACAGCGGAAACAATAAAAAATCTGCATATTTCTGATGCAAATCTCTTGCTACAATTTCAATAACCTGTGGTTGACCCCCGTGAGCATTTAAAAATACCAATTTCCGAAATCCTGCACGGTAGATACTTTCTGCTGTTTCTGTCAATACTGCTATCAAAGTCTGAGCCGTAAGGGTGATAGTTCCAGGAAAATGCCAATGTTCGTTAGACTTACCATAATATTGAGTAGGTAAAGCATAAGCAGGAGTATTAGCATCCAGTTTTGCCAATGCTTTTCCCGTAACGTAAGTAGCGATCGCCGAATCGACAATTAAAGGTAAATGAGGTCCGTGTTGTTCGATAGAACCTACTGGTTGAATAATTACCACATTTTCCTTATTTGGCATTTTTTGAATATCTTGCCAAGTCAGATAAGGAAAAAATCTTTCTGGTGGAATAAAATTGTGCATTTTCTTAATTCTAGGTTATTCATTTATCATACATTTTTATTGTTTGTTCGGTATTTTTT
>JBFRWR010000035.1:0-3353 GCA_051439685.1 Trichodesmium sp. | reverse complement strand
TTTTTCCGCCATTGCTTCATATTTCTCAACTGCTTTTAAAGTTACAGTGCTAAAACGACTTAAATAATCTCTAGCTGCATTAGCATAAGCTTGTTTTACTTGCTCCTGATAACTTGCTAAATTTTGTGATTTATTCTGTTTATTATCACTCAAAAGATAGGTTGCTCCACCAACAACTGCAGCACCCATCGGACCTCCTAATAACCAACCTATTCCAGAGGCGATCGCTATATTTCTTAGACCTCCTGATTTTTTGGTTTCTGATGGGGGTGGAGGTGGCAAAAAAACTTTTGGAGCTTCAGGAAATGTAATTATTAATTCCTCTGTTTCTCCTAATTTAAAAAACTCACAAGCTTTATCTACCCACTCAGTAATTTCTTGTTTGTATTTCAGCGCTTCTGGTCGAAATTTTTCGGACTCCCAAATATTAAAAGTTCTCTGTTCCAAAACTATAGCTAATTCAAATTGATACCTTGCTAAAAGCTTAGTTAAATATAGCCAACTCTGGAAATTTGAACTACTCTTTTGGAAACCTTCTTTAATTAACTTTTCTGCCTTTTTTTGAATCTCAAACTTTTCACTTTTCCGCTCTTGAATAGCAATTAACTCTCTAATTACCTCCTTAGCATTAGCCTTCATTACTTCACATAACTGAGAAGCGATCGCCCGTACCCTAGATAACTGAATATTTGTCTTTTCTCCATAAACTTCAACAATACTTTGTAAAGCAGATTCAAAAGTAGCTAATCCTGTAGTTTTTGCCATAGAAACATCACCTTTTAACCTTCCTCGCAAAGCAGGTAAAGCATCAACCCGATATAAATTACTAATATTATTCGGCAGTTCGGAGCGAAAACTTTCTGCCACAAAGCGCATTCTATTTGAAACTTCTTTTTGTTCCTCCTCTTCCAACAAATTCATAAAATTAACCACAAAAACCACAGTCTTAATACCCCGTTCCCCCAACCAATCTCTAAGATTTTCTCGCTCACCCAAAGTCATCAAATTTCTAGCATCTAAAACCTGCACCACTAAATCAGCAGTTAATAACTTTTCCTGCACCAAAATATCCTGAGCTTCCCTATCATTAGTTCCTGGTAAATCCAAAAATTCTACTCCTCTTTCTAGAAAAGAATGAGGGCAATAAACTTCTACTGAAGTTACATCATCTCGCATTTGACGGTTATCATCTAGCACAGCATATTCTTTGAGAATATCTGTACCATTAGAATTAATTATACTGCCATCTTTCAACTGAATTCTTGTTTGTAATTCTTTGCCATATTTCACATAAATTGCTGCTCCAGTAGTAGGAATTAAATCTATAGGTAAAGTTCTTTGTCCTAACAAAGCATTTAGGAGGGTAGATTTACCATAATTAAACGGAGCAAAAACAGCAATTTTAAAAGAAGGGTTTGCCAGATATTCAGAGATAGAAATTACATCTTTTCTAAATTGAGAATCTGGCTCAAGCTCTAAAATTCCTAGAGCAGAATTAAAATAATTTATAAGTTTTTGGCAATGTTCTTTTTGCTGCATTTTAATTTATTTATCATTTATCACTTATCACTTATCACTTATCACTTATCACTTATTAGTTATTAGTTATCAGTACCTCCTGCTGAAGTTTCCTTTTTTATGTTAAAATTTTACCTCTAGCTTAAATATCTTAACATCATATGAGTATTGTAATTCCAAACGAGATTATAAAAGCAACAGGAAAAAATGAAAAATTGTTGCAACTAGAACTAGCAATTATCATGTTTAGAGACTATCAAATCAGTAGTGCAAAAGCAGCTAATTTTGCGAACTTATCTTTAATTGAATTTCGTCAAGAACTAGCTAAAAGAAATATTTGTGTGAATTATGATAGTTCGGATTTTCAACAAGAACTAAAAACATTAAAAATATTGGGTGAACTATGATTGTTGTTAGTAATACTTCCCCTATTACGAGTTTGTCAGCTATTGGCTATCTTAACTTACTCCATGATATTTATGACACAATTATTATTCCGGTAGCTGTTTATGAAGAAATGACAGGATGAGGTTAGACAGTACCTGGTACAATTGAAGTTCAAACTTTATCTTGGATAGAAAAACGTGAGTTAAATAATTGGTTATTAATGGAAGAATTAGAGAATGAATTACATCGAGGAGAATCCGAAACAATAGCTTTAGCAGTTTCTTTAGGTGCTGAACGAGTAATTATAGATGAAAACCAAGGTCGCAAAAAAGCCATTAGTTTAGGGTTGAATGTTATTGGTGTTTTGGGTATATTGTTAATTGCTAAATAAAGAAAACTAATTACCAAGATTCAGCCATTAATGGATGCTTTAATTACTAAAGCAGGTTTTCGGATCAATCAGGGATTGTATCTAGATGTATTAAACTTGGCACAAGAAACTAACAAAAGTAGTTAATAACTAAAATTATCTGAAAATACATAAGTAGTTGTGAAAATTTAATTTCCTAGTTGAGAGAGGGAACAGGGAAGGGAAAACAGAAAGTCAACAGAATATGTAATTAATTTTGCATAGATACTTAGCAAATAAAGGGCACTGAAAATGAATAATTAAATGAATCAAGTCTTTATTATCTATGTTACTAGCAATTAGAGAATTAGACTAATTAGACACTCCTTTAAATTCAGAGGAAAAATACAGTATTCCTTCTTCCTTTTTCGGCGTTGCTGAATCAAGGTATGAAAATAAAAATTGAACAATCTGAAATAGTTGTTATTCAAGAGTTTAGCAATTACCAAAAAATACAATACCCACGCATCAGCAACGTCTCTTCTTCCCTGTCCCTACTCTCTGCTCCCTACAAAATTATTATAGACATTCTCAATTTTTTCATACTCAGATAACACATCAGTTTCTAATTGCTGAAACCTAGCTAATTCTTCTCCACGATTAATTTCTTGTTCCTCTTTTTGCTTAAGTAAATTATCTAATTCACTCTGGCGAGATTGAATATCATCATCTATCCTTTCACTCACTTCTTGCTCATAACTATCAAAGCATTCTTTAATTGCATCATGGACTGGTTGCCACTGTTCTTGAGCAACTTGAGGTAAATGTTTTACCAGCTCCTTTTTAGTTACTTGAACTAACTGTTTTTTCGCTTGGTCTGCTTGCATTACTCCTACTCCTAAACCTAATAATGCTAAACCAACCGGACCTAAAGTTATGCCAGTAATTGTACCAATAATTGTTCCTATTCCAGCCACAGTAACTAAGTTTAATAAAATATTTTTCCAATCAAAACCAACTCCTGCCATTGCCATCCCAGCAATATTTCCTCTGGCTAAAGAAAATAATCCCATCGCCCATTTTGCCCAAGCAGGAGAGT
>JBFRWR010000034.1:0-3780 GCA_051439685.1 Trichodesmium sp. | reverse complement strand
TTTTTCCCTATTCTATTTCACCGAAATTCTGACTCCTGATTCCGCGCCTCCGCGCCTCCGCGCCTCCGCGCCTCCGCGCCTCCTGTCTCCTGTCTCCTGTCTCCTGTCTCCTAATCCTCACTTTTGCTCATATTCCAAATGGCTTCTATATATACAATTCAAATCATCTAATTCCAACTATACAGGAAAAATCTTCAATATTTAGGATGATTCTGAGCAACTACCTTTCTGGTTTTTCCAAGTACAAAAAAACGATGGTTTAATGTACCGGATTTATAAAACTATTTGATTAATTACTATCCTTTAAATTGAAAAAAGGTTATTTAATGACTTTAAACAAATACGGCTGTGGTGACAATAAAAAAAATTATAGTTAAGAAATTAGGCAAAAAAGAAACTTTTTACATATAATGTTGTCTAGGGAAAAAATAGCTTAAGCAATTAATTTGTGATCCGGTCAACTTAACCAGATTAATAATTCCTATTTACTGCCCAATCTCGACTATTTGAGATTTTGGGCCTTGAATTAAAATGTGGGTATTCAATCGGATGAATACCTAGATGAATATCTTAGTGCTAATGGTTAAATTATCTAGAAAGCACTCCTGAATTAGTTAATAGGTTGTTGTAGAGGAGAATGAAAGATAAAGCCTGGGAAATCTAATCTAACATAGATGAAGAGGCAAAAAAATAAGCGTTACCTCATCTAACGAACAAGTCTGTAGTAATTCCCACAGTCAAGTTAGTCATAGATAACGCTGAAATTAATATGTGTCAATTGCTAATTCTGAAACTCCAACCAGTATTGCTTTGACATCAATAATAGCACTAAAACCACACCCGTCATTTCTTTCCATGTATTCCAAGTGAAAAACTAACATCGGGAGTTTTGGCGGAAATAAGTTGAGCAGAAGGATATAGAATAAGTGACTCAAGAATTTCATATTTCAATTACTCCCCTCGGAGCAGACGAATATTATGTCCGCACAGAAAACGTACCCATTGGTTGTCCACTAGCTGAAGAAATAGTTGAATGGCCTGTAGACAACTGGCTGGCCCAAGCACGTCATCTTCGCGATCCATTAATTGATATTCTAGAAGGAAGGTCCAACTCTCAGGGAATTATCCCCGCTCAGATTGTAGACGGGTCTGGGGAAGAAGTAAGTCCCTTAAAAGCATTAGGTCAAGAAATGTATAAAGAACTATTCAAAGATAGTCTGAGAGAGAGCTGGAATTCTGCCAAATTAATCGCTAATCGTGAAAACAATGAGTTACGATTACGTCTAGGTATTAAAGACAGACGTATATCCAGTTTACCTTGGGAAGCAATCCATGACCGCGATCGACCTATTGCCACTGGTAATGATACTGTCTTATCTGATTTTATTCTTTCTCGCTATCAACCTATTGTTGTCTCTCGCTATCAACCTAATATCTCCTTACCTAAATATACCAGGATATTAGTACCTGGAGAACCATTAAAAATCTTAATGGCGATCGCAGCTCCTACTGATAAAGACAGTCTACAACTAGAAAAAGAATACGAGGAATTACAAAAAGAATTGCAAAAAAGTAGTGGGAAAATTCAGATTGATATTCTCAGACAACCAGGGCGAGAACAACTAACCCGGGCTTTAGAACAAGGGAAATATCAAGTGTTCCATTATGCAGGTCATAGTACCCGGGGTATTTCCGGCGGTGAAATATCTCTAGTGAGTAATACAACAGGTTTAACAGAAAGTCTGAGTGGTAACGATCTAGCAGGTTTGCTAGCTAACAATGGTATTATTATGGCAGTCTTCAACTCTTGTCGAGGGGCTCATCATCAAGTTGACAACACTAATCAGGAAGTATCCCTCAACTTATTAGAAGCAATTGCCAAACCGGGAATTCCGGCAGTGCTGGCAATGGCAGAACGTATTCCAGATGATGCTGCTATCAATCTGACACAGTTGTTTTACCGCAATATCAGTCTTGGTCTTTCAATAGACCTAAGTTTGAATCGAGTAAGACAAGCTTTGATTACTACTTACAATTATGAAGCAATGTATCAGTGGGGATTACCTGTTGTTTATCTACATCCATTGTTTGATGGACGTTTAATTGCAGAACAAAACTACTCAAAAGAAGTAGAAGAGCAAACAGTAATACAAGTCGATCAAAAAATTGAACCTCAAATTGAACCGCTTAATAATTTACCAGAAGATTCAACTCGTGTACAATCAGATATTGATCCAAGGCAACTGGAGAAGTATCCTACTGAACCTGAGACTGATAATTTGAATTGGCAAGTTGAAGATGCTAAAAATCTAGTAGTAATGACAGACAAGGAGTTATTGAAAGAAGGAGAAATAATAGAGCAACTGAATAATCAATACTATGAGAAACAAAAAGATTTAATTACACCTACAAAAAGTAGTGAAGAATCAACAAATACTTGGAAAAACTTACGAGACTTTTTCTCGAAACAAAGATTAGGATCAGCAATTTCAGCTATTTCAGCAATGATTTTATTAGTTGGTACTAACCCCAGTAGTTTCAATCGTCAATCACAAGAGAGTGCTAATTTGCCCAAAGCACCCGCTCTAAATTTTAACCATGAATATAACAGAGAATATAATAGAGGTCAACTTGTCAATGATACAATTAATAGTATCCCAGAAGTACAGACTCTAGCAATTCAACAGTTTAATCAAAATGATATTCGGGCTGGTAAATTGGTAATAGAAACATTATTGGAACATGGAGAATTATCCAAAGCTGAAGAAGCTATACCTGCTTTGCCAGAAAAACTCAGCGATACTCCAGAAATAAATTTTCTCAAAGGTAGATTAGCTTGGGAATTTTTCCAAGATAAAAATCAAAATGACCTGATAGATGAAGCCATAAATTATTGGGAAAAAGCTGCTGCAAAAAGCCCAGAGAATATTCAATATCAAAATGCTTTAGGCTTTGCTTATTATACCAAAGGGGAGCTTCAAAAAGCTGAAACATCTTGGCTCAAAGTGTTGCTTTTATCTGGAGAAATTGGCCTAGAAAGTGAAAAAACTCGTCCTGTTTCTTATAACAACCAGACAAATTTATCTGTCAACAATAGAGAAACTATGAATGCTTATGCAGGTCTAGGATTAGTGAAACTGAAATATGCTCAAAATAATTTACAAGAAACTTCTGATACAGCTTTCAAATATGCTGGTAAAGTTATGAGAAAAGCTGGTCGCGAATTTCATATCAACCAACTACAAAAAAATTGGTTGTGGTCTCCTAAAGCGCGTCAAGATTGGGATTTACTATTGAAGATTGGAGAACAACAGAAAGACAAACAGTGGCCTGAGCAGAATCAAAATTCAGAAACAGTGATTTAAGATAGGGAATGAAACGGAAGTGAAATTTACTTGCACCTACGTTTATTTATATAGCACTTCCCATACTTGTGAGGTACAAAGTTTGTTAGTAGGGGTAATTCATGTTTCCGCAGCATTCTGTAGGAAATTACCCCTACAAGAGACATAAGTAAAATATCATGTGTATTAGGTCTACCTGATAACTGTGGAAATTGCTATAGTAATGTTAGATTTAGTCACTGTTTATTTCCCAACAGCCTAATCTAATTTATAGAACCCCTAACAGTATCTTTGCAAAAGTGAGGATTAGGAGACAGGAGACAGGAGGCGCGGAATCAGGAGGCGCGGAATCAGGAGGCGCGGAATCAGGAGTCAGAATTTCGGTGAAATAGAATAGGGAAAAAAGTATAAAAATAGCCCCAATCTCCCCATATCC
>JBFRWR010000033.1:0-6770 GCA_051439685.1 Trichodesmium sp. | reverse complement strand
TTGGTTAAGTTTTTCTGCCTGTTCCCTCCATACCTACTCCCTACTCCCTACTCCCTACTCCCTACTCCCTACTCCCTACTCCCTAGCTTTGCTATAGAATACCGATGCTACCGGACATGATATTACTATATTTCAACGAATATCTTGATAAAAGCGTTTCAGAAAATTTGGAGAAACGCCAAAACCCCACAAAAAACCAATAAATAAATAGATAAGATTTGCTTGAAAAACTCCCCATTTAGCGGCACGACGATCGCTAGTATATACAAAGCGATTTACTAAATAAATTCGTCCAAGTTTAACTAATTTAAGACATAAGTCTGCATCTTCCATAATTGGTTGATTAATATCAAAACCACCAACTTTCCAGAAGTCCTGACGACGGCAGAATATTACTTGGTCTCCAAATAAAATTCGCAAACCTTTAAAGAATAAATGGGGGCGAAATATTAGGGGAGCATAAAAAGTTTTGAGATAATTATGCAAGGAAATACTCCAGCGAGTAGTTTGAGAATTATTCATAATAGAAATAAATCCACCACAAGCAATATTTTGATTTGCTAAAGTTTGGGAAATTATCGAAATTAAGTCATTAGGTACTTGCGTATCAGCATGAATAAAACAAATAATTTCTCCTGTTGCTATTTGAGCGCCTAAATTCATTTGTCTAGAACGTCCTCTTTGGGGTGAAAAAATGACAGGAACTCCAGAGGAGAGGGCAATAGAAACTGTATTATCTTGACTGTAACTGTCTACTACTAATATTTCTTTTGGCGGGGGGTTAAGTAAGGAAATATT
Organism: Trichodesmium sp.; assembly: GCA_051439685.1. Classification (GTDB taxonomy): domain Bacteria; phylum Cyanobacteriota; class Cyanobacteriia; order Cyanobacteriales; family Microcoleaceae; genus Trichodesmium. The sequence goes on along the minus strand of JBFRWR010000033.1, from coordinate 5,972 downwards.
TTTTAGTGTATATGGTAGAGATTCTTCCTCATTTAGGGTAGGAATAATAATAGAAATATCTGGCATAAATTTATAATTATCTGTTCAATAATTAATAATTAATATAGCAATTCTATTTTATTTGTGTCAAAAATATTAGGTTATATAAAAATTATGATAGTTTTACGCCTGTTCCCTCTACCCTAAATTAAAAGATATTTTACACATGAAATAAAATTGCTGTATTTATGATATATAGCAGTTCTCTAATTTATGAGGTACTGTTTTATATCCCCCCCTGCCCCCCTTTGTAAGGGGGGGGGGAGCCGTCAAAGTCCCCCTTAGAAAGGGGGATTGTAAATGTATCTCATGTTTATAATAAATGCTATAATATTCTAATAATTTAATGATACAAATAATTTTGATAATTGAATTGTATAGCACTACGTTAATTGGTTAGGACATTTCTAAATCCTAGAACCCTTTAAAAGTTTGCTACTCCCTATTCCCTATTCCCTATTCCCTATTCCCTAGCGCGTAGCGCTATAACAATTAATATTATGGATAAATCATTAATTAAAAAATTACTGGAAGACTTAAAAAATCCAGATGAATTAGTTAGAAACAGAGCAACAGAAAAGCTATGGCAGATGTGGTTTCTAGACAAAGGAAGTGCAGGTTTACAAGCAATTAAAAACTCAGAAAATTTGTTGAAAAATGGAGAAGTTACTCAAGCAGAGGCAGTATTAAATCAATTAATTGAGGATTTACCAGATTTTGCAGAAGCTTGGAATAGAAGAGCGGTTCTTTATTATACTTTAGGAAAGTATAGACAGGCAGCAAAAGATTGTGAGATGGTTGTTAAAATTAATCCTTTTCATTTTGGTGCTTGGCATGGTTTAGGATTATGTTATGCAGTATTGTCAGAATATCGAGAAGCTATTTTAGCATTTCAAAAAGCTTTAGAAATTCAGCCTTATTCTCTGGAAAATCAAAGATTAATTTTGGAATGTACAGCGAGGTTAAGTTAGACATATTCCCACAATATAAATATCTAAGTAGTTGTGCAAAATAAATTTCCTAGTTGAGAGAGGGAATAGGGAATAGGGAATAGGGAATAGGGAGAAATAATTGATAATTTGTAGATAACATTGGAAATGTATAATACAGTGGTTTTCATTTCATTAGACACAGTAGGGAGGCTGCATGCAACCTCCCTACAGGGTTTTGGTTATGGCGATGTGGTTCATCAATTTGAAAAACTCTGTAAAATGTATCATTAATTTTGCATAAGCACTTAATTGTATATTGTATCAATTTTTCAGATTTTAAAACATTGCTCAATTTTTTTATTTAATTCAGACATTAGTAGCGAATCCTAATCAATGACAATGAAAAAGAATGACTTAGAGTTTTATGATTTAAGTGCTAATCAATGGTGGAGTAAAAATTCTCAAATTTATGCTCTTTATTATCTTAATCAACCCAGGTTTAAATTTTTTGATAGATATATTTCTCAATGGCAAGAATTAAAAGTTTTAGATGTGGGTTGTGGAGGTGGTTTTTCTTGTGAATTTATAGCACAAAAAGGAGCGATAACTTATGGTATTGACTCGTCAGCAAAATGTATAGAAGCTGCTCAAAAACATAGTTGTGAAAATAGTTTAGATATTAATTATCAAGTCGGAATTGCTGAAAAGTTGCCTTATCAAGATCGAACTTTTGATGTTGTAATTTGCGTTGATGTTTTGGAACACGTTTCTGATTATTGTCAGGTTGTCTCAGAAATATATAGAGTTTTGAAACCTGGCGGTATTTTTTTCTATGATACTATAAATAGAAATTTTCAATCTCGATTTGTGATGATTTGGTTGATGGAAAATTTCTTAAAATTAATTCCCCAAGGGGTTCATGATTGGGATAAATTTATTCAGCCAGAAGAGTTAAATAAATTGATGTTGTCTAGGGGTTTTATTGATATAGAAATGAAAGGTTTTGATTTATTTGGAGAAATAGGTTTTCTCTTAGGAGAGTTAAATTATTTGAGAAATAACCTGAAATTTCATAAGTCTTTACCAACATTTATTGGGAAGTTAGTTAAAGTTTTGCAGACAAATATTCTTAACTATCGGCTATATAGAAAAACTGGCTCTTTTCAAGTTAATATTAATGATGATACGTCAATTATGTATATTGGTAAGGCGAAAAAGTGAGAGGAATTTTAAATATTCTATCTATACATGAAGATGATTTTGTTGGTTAGAGATTTTTAATTTTATCCCTAGTACAACATAAGAAAAACTGTAGGGTGGATTTTCTACGGAATGCTACGCAAACACGAATCCACCCTACTTTGTGTAATAAAACCAACTAAAATTAAGTTTCTGAAAACAGAACCATCATTTTTAGAAACCGTTACGACCCCAAACTACCATAGAAATAGAAAAGCCGAACAGAACTAAAAGGGAAACCCAACCTAATGACAAAATATCCATAGCTGCATTCAAAAAAAAGGGAAAAATTTACTCCAAATCTTATGATATTTTATTTAGGGCATTTTGACTATGAGACAATCAAATAGAACAAAATATTAACAAGTATAAAATTAACCTTATCTGATATGGTCAACTATTCTTCAAACTTTACCTTCGCAGAAAGAATTGAATCTCTTAAAGCAGGAACCCTTGCTGGTATCTCACTATTTTTGGCTTTCGGCGCGATCGCCCTGGGTAATAACTTAATATTGGCCCATAATTTTCAGTCTTTGGCAAATTTAGAAATTTTGGCTTTAAGCTGGGACATTCTATTACAGGGAGCGATCGCTTTTATTAGTGGATTTTTATTTGGTGTGACTTATCGTTATATTATTCGTCAGGATAGCAACCCTCATCTCAAATCTGGAGCTGTAGTGGCCTTTGGTTCTGTTAGAGGTTTGGGACAAGTTGGGGTAGGATTAAATTCTCAGGCTACATTGATTGATTTATGGCCTTTAATGATCTTGGGTATGGAGAGTGTATTGGCCTTTGCTTTGGCTGGCTTTGTCTTAGACTTGGGTATTAGTCAAAAGTGGATTAAACCTTTTTCTTCAACTCCATAAAACTAATAGACCTCTTGCAAAAGTTTTAATTAAATAAATTCAAGATATGAAATAAAAAATTCCATCTCCCTATTCCCTATTCCCTATTCCCTGACAACTGCCACGAAGTCTAATTTAATGGTTCAAGCAAGTATTTCAAATTTAGCGGTCGAACAGCTATAGTGATTAAATCATTACTTTTAGAAATATAAGTTAAGATGACAGTTTATAAACAAAGCTTTAAGTGCTTGTTCGGAAAATGCTTGTAACACAGTAATCTTGACTGTTAGCCCTGTACTTAATAACTTAGGAAACTGTTGTACTTATCTGGGCACGAGATAAATTTCTATTTATTTATTCTATTTATTTCCTGAACAATTGAGATAATTTTTTTCTAAATAATCAAAAAAAATATACCCCGAAAAATAGATAAATTTGCAGTTAATTTATCTTTACTAGATTATTAATTCTGACTACTTTTGATAGTCATAAAAATCAAGCAATCCGATTGCTTTTTTTTTCAAACCTAGATAATGTATAAGTTATTAGCCATTGGTGAAATAAGGTATGAAATTCTTATGGTCGTAATATTAATAGTCAGGAAAAATAATAGTAAGGAAAAAAGCTGTTTTAACTCCTAACTCCTGACTCTTAACTCCTGACTCCTAACTCCTAAAAATCATACAATCATTCACCAACGCCGTTATTAGAGACTGGTCAAATAAGTATTAAGAGAACGAATAGTTACTAAAATCCGAAATAGGTAAGATTTCAAAGAATTGAAATCTAGTAGATAGATAGATATGAGGTAAATATATTCCAAGATTTGGAAGTGAGAAATATTTGTGTTGATTTCTTCAGACCTACTCCCTATTCCCTATTCCCTACTCCCTATCTCATTTTTATCTTTCCTGATACATTCAATCTCTTAGGAGATATTCACATTTTTTAGGCGGATTGCCATGACATATATTTAAAGATTACTCTTACTCAAATTAATCAACTGTAGTCCCGTAACATTTTTTTGATTTCCATATTATGTAACTCTTCTTGACCAATCATTGTCCGAGCATATTCTTCTAAATAGATACTTGCATTTTCTACAGTTTGCAAGAAGTTTTTATATAGTTCTAAAGCTTTAGCTTCATGGTTCAGACTTTCTTTCAAAAGATCGGGTACTGAATGTTGATTTGTTTCTTCAATAGGAGCTACTTTTAATGTTGGATGACCTTCTAAACCTGTTAATATTTCTCCTGCTTGTTGAGCATGAAGTAAAGATTCATTAGCCTGGGCTTGAAAAAATTGTACAATTGGTATCCGGTTTGGTCCTGTCACCATTAAGGAATAATGAGTATAGCGCACCACACCTGCTAGTTCAAATTCCATAATAGAGTTTAATAACTCTACAGATTTTTGATTGTCAAGTTCTCTCATTTTAGCCTTTTTAAGTCTATGTTTGTCATGTTAATTGTAACTTCTGAGTTATATACATCTGTTAAATTAATCACATTAATTTAAGCTTTCAGAATATATAGATATTAACTTTGACTCTATCAATAAATAAATTGCAGACAAGACTACTTTATCCGAGCAACCCCCTACTAAATAATAGTTATTTTCGTAGGGGCAATTTGGGCAATTTAAAAAAATATTTTAAATTAATTTTCGCTTGGGTTTTGGTTAGGTTGTGATACGGTTATATCGTTCTTCACAAAGTCTAATTGTTGAGGACTGATAACTTGTTTTACTGCTAGTTGATTAATGTCACTATAAGGACGATTATTTTTGATTTTTTCTGGCAAATCAGGTATGTTTAATTTGATTGCTAATTTTTTTAAATCTGAATCTGAAGCATCATTTATATCAATTTTGATTGTCGATCCAGGAGCTAGAGATGGAGTTGGATTTGAAGTATTAAGACTAGCGTTAGTATCTGGGCCTGGAGTGGTTGGATTTGCACAAGAACTCATGGCAATTAAACTAGCAACAATTCCAGATAAGGAGAGAAAACGAAAGTGATTCATCATATTAGTTGAGGGATTTTGTTTGGTTAATGCTAAGACAGTTGAATATTGTAATAGGTCTGAAAAATATTGACAATTTTATACATATTAGTTTTTTTTATTTTACCTTGATTAAGATCATAATTTCACCGTCATGTTTCTAACAATAATACTTACAGCAGTTTTCTAGTTGATGAGGTAGAAAATTATGAGATAGTTCGGGGTTAGGAGTCGAGAGTATGAAACTGACACATCTTAAAATGGTGTAATAGTAGGGGCGGGTTTTATAGCGCTACGCGAAGCGGGAATAGGGAATAGGGAATAGGGAATAGTAGACTAATAAAGGGTTTTAGGATTTAGAAATGTCAAGAGCCTTAATGCGTAGCACTATAGCGGAAACAGGACTTACGCATTAGGCAGGAGTTTTGGGCGTTTGAGATTGCGTCGCTGTCTCTTGCAATGAGAGAATTGCGTTGGGAGTGCGTAAGTCCTAGGAAATTTTCATGCTTACCCTAAGATTAAGTAAACCCCCCCTAGGACGGCAGGGTTATTTCATTGGGGGCGGGTTTATTTGATCTAATGTTTAAACTCGTTAACTTAATGGGGAACCCGCCCCTACTATTTCACAAATGCTACACTTGAGCTATACTTCAAAAGTTAAATAGTTACCAAGGTTTAAAGTATTTTTTTGACAATTATTAATCTGTTAGTATTTATTTTTCCTACTTTTACTTCTCCAAATCCCCCCATAACCCTACGCTTACCTAACCAATTAGATATAGCATTATTTTTGAGAAATGGTATGATAGACCCCCCCCTGGGGATTGTTGATTTTTGTAAAAAGTTGTTTCCTAAATATATAGACATACTTTGAGTAAAGAAGGCCAAAATTAATATATGAATAATTTAGATTT
>JBFRWR010000032.1:0-5068 GCA_051439685.1 Trichodesmium sp. | reverse complement strand
CTTTGAAAACTCTATTGCTGTTAATTGCAACGGTTAAATAAAGAGGTTGTTTATTTTGAGGATATGTCTAAGAATTGTTCGGCAATGTGCTTTTTATTTAATTTAGGTAACTTATGAATAAAAATGACAGTTGTTCATCCCAAACAATCAAGATAGAAGCCATGAATTTAGTTTTGGAAAGTTTCATAGGTTTAATTTCAAAATTAACTGGATTTAACCACTTTTTTGATTAAAAGGAGACCCTGAAAAAGTTAGAATCAATTTTATCACTAATATAGCCCTCAGTGGGAATCTCTATTAACAGAAAATCTAACCAGAATAATTAATTTATCAAACTAAAAGTGAAAGGCATTTTTGAAATGGAACTGCTGAGGTATCTAGAATTGACCAAAAAATTAGGTGAAGAGTCTACCCTTTGAAGGGGATGAAAAAAATTAAGTTGAATATTTCCAGCTTCTGGCGTCAGTCGGAGATACTGATAACTGATAAATGAAATGACTGGACTTTTATATTCTATAGTAGCTATAATAATAGAACAGATGCAACATATTTTGATATTTGATTGTGCTAATATATTATAGATAAGCTTGGACTGAAGCAAATATGGCTTTGACAACAACACAATTAATTGGTTTAAAGGCAAATCATTTTCGGCATCCCTTGGATTTAGAGGCAACCAATGCTTTGAAGCAACTGCCTGGCATAGACTTATTAGTTAGACAGTTATTGGGTCCATTGGGCGAGCAATTTTTCTATATGGAAAATATTGCATCTAGTGTTCTAGTTAGTAAAGCACAATTGCCAAATTTGCACAAAACACTATTAGATGCTTGTCAAGCACTCGATCTAGAACCACCGCAATTATACGTTCGTCAACATCCTGTGCCTAATGCTTATACATTTGCTATGCGGGGGAAGCAACCTTTTATCGTTGTTCATACATCTTTAATAGAGTTGCTCAACTTAGAGGAAATCCAAGCAGTATTAGGTCACGAACTAGGACATCTAAAATGTGAGCATGGAGTATATCTCACTTTAGGTAATTTAATTGTACTTGCTGCTGGACAAATTTCGGCATGGGGTGCTATAATAGCTCAGAGCTTACAAACCCAAATACTAGAATGGTTAAGGTGTGCTGAATTTAGTTGCGATCGCGCAGCCCTATTGGCCACACAAGACCCTAAAGTAGTTGTATCAGTTTTAATGAAGCTAGCTGGTGGTTCTCCAAGCATATCACCTCAGCTTAATGTTGATGCTTTTTTAGCTCAAGCAAGAGCTTACAATGAATTTAGTAATACAGAATTGGGTGAAGCATTAAGGGAAATCCAAGCAGCACAGCTAAGTCATCCATTACCTGTGTTGAGAGCTAAAGAGATTGATAGGTGGGCAAGTAGTCAAAAATATCATAATTTATTGCAAAGTTTAGCAATAGATGTGTATAATATTAAGAACCAGGGCGGGTGGCGAAATTGGTAGACGCACCACACTCAAAATGTGGCGGCTTCGGTCGTGAGAGTTCGAGTCTCTCTCTGCCCATTAATATCAGTAACTAGGGTTAGCTGAATAAAAGTCTAATTAATACCATTTAACCCTTTCAGGTTTTTTTACTCTGAAAAATTATAAGTTTTTTAGCTCTTTTCATCTCAAAATGCTAATATTTTTTCCCTGAACATCACAAAATTTGGCCGTCGTAGATAGTCTAAACTGTCGGCTATTGCCTATCATCACTATAAGACTTTTTCAGCAAACCCTAATTAGAGCTTGCTGATTAAATATAAAATCATTGACTGATAAAGGTTTTAGCAATTTTATTGCGAGAAAAAATACCAGCTTTTCCCTTGATAGAGGCGAAAAAGTGAGCATTATTAGGTAACGCGAGATAGAAAAATCAAGGGACTTATTCTTTTGATAACTACTCTATAACTCCAATTTCTTCTGTCTCCTGTCTCCTGTCTCCTGTCTCCTGTCTTCTACCCTCACCCATCACACTTTTTCAGCAAACCCTAATTAGGGCTTGCTGATTAAATATCAAATTATTGACTGATAAAAGTATTGCCCTTTTTTTTTGTCGAAAAAAGTGCCTGGTTTTCAGCTCTTCACGCTCAAAAAGGAGCGTATTGAGGCAAGAGTTGGGCAGAAAAATCATTCTTACAATTGTTACTCCTACCTCCTCGCTCATTCCCTTTTCTCCTGTTTCCTGTTTCCTGTCTCCTGTCTCCTGACTCCTACCCTCACCCATCAGACTTTTTCAGCAAAACCTAATTAAGTATACAGAAGTTGTTGAAGAAACTAGGCACAAGACTTTAACTTAATAGTTCAGCTCTTAAAGTGCTAACTGTCTTGCTCAATAAAAAAATACAGGGGATTTCTGCCTCGTGAGGTACTATTGTGACAGGTAGGATGCCTGTTCTACAAAGTTTTTAGATTCGATTTGTACCTCATAACGCGCGGAATATGCTATCCTCAACCTGTAGGGACGTTGTATGCAACGTCCCTAATCTATTATCTGCTCACATCAAAAGCACTGTAACTATATTTAAGAATTACCATATAACTTAACGCCGTCAACCAATATAGTCATACAATAGGCAAAAAGCAATTTCCAAAAATCAATTAAATAACAGACACTTCAGATTATTCAGTTTTTATCAGATTCTCATTTCTTAAGGAAAATTATTTTTATTTCTATTTAAAATAGGTAGTTGTGGACGAGAAGAGTTGGGAGGTAGATAGTATTCTGGAACAGGATTAGTTTGCTCAAGACGAGAACCCTTAAGTAAGCATAAACGTATAACTATAGATAATCCTATCGTTCCAATTCCTACACCAAGAAGAGGCAAACTTGACTCTAAACCACCTATTACAGTATCAACTGCTCCAACTGTCACTACAAAACTTACTATTGGTTCTTTTCGATAAGCTGTTTTTAGAAATTTTGGCCACAAAGCGTTCATCATAAGCTTAATTTGGATTTAACCTAAGTTGTGAGTATATTTTTTCATATCGCTCAAGGTAATAATTGTAATTTTCTTATTGCCTTAATTTTAAAATTCCCTTTACTGAATTAAGTATATCGTTATCTTCAATGTGCAATCAGTAAATTACCTATTGATTTCCCACAATTTAACCTCAACAATAACAATAATTTTTAAGTAAGATATTAATATTACTTTTTTTCTTCAGACTTAATACTGTTTTGAATTTCCAATTAACTAAATTGCTAAAGAAAATTAATTTTCTACAGGGTTTTCCATGGTTATGAGGTACAAAACTTTAGGTTTAAGGGAACAGGGAACAGGGAACAGGAAACAGGGAATAGAAAACAAGAAAAACAACTATACCTCATAACTTCAGAAACTGCTGTATCTAGAAGATTTATTCAATCTCCATCAATAACATATAGAGTAACACCATCTTGTTTCCAGTTCTGACAGGGGAAGAATTTAATTCTCCCCAGCATTTACACTTATCAATTTTCTACAGCTTAATCACAGAAGGTTCCATAACTTAGATACTTTTCCCCTGACATAAAGCATTTCCCGTTTTTATCAAGTACAGAATTAAGCAGCAAAATATCCTACTACACTACAATACTTTTACTATTCAACTTTGTACCTCATTTATCCGAAATCTGCTTAAAATATACTCAAGTTTTAATTCAGACCTAACCAAGAGAGTAAACCTTCTCCCGTAAAGTATTCTATTGCTAAAGTTAGAACAAAACCAATCATTGCAGCTCTACCATTAAGACGTTCTGCGTATTGGTTAAAACCAAATTTCGGCTCATCCAAATTAGGTAGGGTCGTAGGTTGCGGTTGTGTCATTATTTATTGGCCTCAAATTTAATAGTGTTTTTAGATAGATTTGTTTGTTTACAATTCTTAAATATATTCTAAAAGGAGTTGACCCAACGTCAACCATCTTTGTGCAAAAATTTTAGAGAATTGACAAAATATTTAAGTAGTAATATGTCAAACTCATCAGACTTACCAATTACAGTCAAAAAAGTGGCCAATGCTCTCCGATTTGGAGGATGGATTTGTTTTTGGGCACAACTTGTATTAGGAGTAATTTCAGGGATAATTTTTCTTTTTGCTCTAGGCTTATTAGGCCAGGAAGCAAATGCAGGTACAGGCGGTGGATTGTTTTTTGCAGTTTGTGGACTTGTGCTATTGGGGTTAAGTATATTCTTTTCATTTCGTTATACTCGGTTGGCTAGACAGTTGCGATCGCCTACACCTTCTTTAAGGCCAAGTCGAGCAGATACAACTCAACAAGTTAAAAGGGCTTTAATTATTAATATAGTTGGGATGACCCTAGCTTTATTGGCAGCGGAAGCAATTGGAGGTATTTTATTGAGCAAATCATTAGTTAGTGGGTCGTTTATGTTCAATCCTAGAGAATTAGAAAATTTTACAGGAGATATTTTTATAATATTGGGTAATACGCACATCATTGTTGCTCATTTTACAGGAATTGTCGCTGGGCTATTTTTGCTTGATCGACTGTACAAGTAGTTAAGCTAAATATTATTTAGTTGATTCTGATTAATTCTCTAGGTAAATTTTTGATTATGTGAGTTCTGGAATAGAAGATATAGGGTTTGCGCAGCTCGTAAAGTACAGTTATCTTTTGATCTTTTCATTACTCCTTTTTCTCTTTTCCCTCAAAGGTAGATTTTTTTACCTAACTATTATGGGAATTGCTATATTAAATTTGAGGTGTGGTTGTTGATATCTTTGTGAATATTCTATAAATTATTTTCACCAATTAACAATGTTCATGTCTGCGACAGCAGAAACAATTAATAATTAATAATTACCCCTGATTAAAAGAAGGGGATTGACTAAAAAGAATTTTTTTGATTTATCCCCTATCCAAGGGGAGGCTTTAAGGCGTGAATTGTTGAATGAATAATTAGGGTTTGCGCTCATAAAGTCTTTTGCTAGGGGTAGGAGACAGGAGACAGGAGACAGGAGACAGGAGACAGGAGAAATGGAAATTATAGAGGAGGTAGTCGTCAAAATTGTCCCAAGATTTTTCTGCCATAATCATCCTCAAATACTAG
>JBFRWR010000031.1:0-11094 GCA_051439685.1 Trichodesmium sp. | reverse complement strand
ATTTATTTCCGTAAAAAAAGTCAGTTCAAAATATGCTTCAAACTTTGGTCTATTCAAATCTGCTTTAACAGCAGCAGCTATTTTTTCTTGATAATCTGAAATTGCCCGTTTTAACTTTTTCAGTTGTTCTATTCTAAAGTCAATATCTTTAGTTTTTCCCGTAGCAAAAAATTGACGTTGTTTGTTTAAAATATTGGCGATTGATGATTTATCTAAAAGCATATTTTTAATGGATAATGGATAATTTATAATTAGAGTTGCATAAATAAATAGGGTTTGCTGAAAAGGTCTTTTAGTAGGGGTAAGAGTCAGTTATCAGGAGTCAACCCACCCCTAACCCCTCCCAGGAGGGGAAGTTAGGAGAAATGATAATTTAGAGGAAGTAGTCGGAAAAATTGTCTCTTAATTGTTCTGTTCTAGTTAGCCTTTTATACTAACTTTTTTAACCTTTTAGAACTCAAAATTTGTACTTTTTCCAGAGCTAAAAAGGCACTCATCTTTATCTGTCAATGGTTTTATATTTAATCAACAACCCCTAAATATATAAGCATTAATAGATAAAGGCTAAAGCATTTTTGATGTCGAAAAAAGTGCTGGGTTTTTAGACAAAAACGCTCAAAAATTTAGTATTTTTTGGTCAGTATAGCAGAAAAATCAAGGAACAATTATTCTTCCTACTTTTTCTCTCTTCCCACAGCCTACTTTTTGCCAGCAAACCCTAATTAGAGATATATAGAAATCCTATTTTATTCGTGTCAAAAATCTTGCCACTTTTTGGGAATAATTTTGGAAGGAATGTTTAATAGATAAGAGTTTTGGTGTTTATTTATAGTTTTTGAGTTGTGGGAACATAAGCGCAGATTGCTATATTTTTCATTATCAATTATTAATTAAGTGCCGATACAAAATTAATTACCTAATTTTCTTCCTTGTGATTTTTAGCGAATAATTAAGGTTTAAAGCCTCTCATTTAAAGGAGAAACAATAAAAATTTTCCTTTTATTCAATCCTCTTCCTTTTAGGTAGAGGTAATTATCAATTATTGAAAATATATACTTTTCAGCCCTAGAGTATATGTAATTAATTTTGGATAACTACTTATCAATTATCCATTATCAATTATCCATTATTAATTATCCATTATCCATTATCCATTATCCATTATCCATTCTCCATTCTCCATTATTAATTATCCATTATCCATTATTCCACCTGACTCAGACGACGCAGATTTAAAATATCACTCATATTTTTAATCTGAGTACAAGTTCGTTCAAATTGTTGCCGATCGCTTACTTCAATACATAGATTAATAATCGCCGGATGACCAGGATTTGTTTTTACCTGAGCATTCTGCACATTAACATTATTATCCATTAAACGAGATAAAATATCCTTAAGCACACCCACTCGATCTAACACTTCAATACAGATATTAACTGGATAAGTTTTAGGTCTTCCTTGATTTTCATTCGCCGAATTCCAGCTAACAGGAACTAACCTTTCACCAGGTATATTTTCCACATTAGGGCAACCCTGACGATGGATTGAAATACCATTCATCCGAGTTACAGCTCCAATAATAGATTCACCAGGAATTGGATTACAACATCCTGCCAAATGATACATTAAACCCTCAACTCCAGCGATGGGAAAAGCCTTATTTGTAGATGAAGTTTCCGATGAATTTTGAGTGTTTCGAGATGGAACTAAATTAGATGTTTGGGCAAAGTTTTCTGCACAAATATCTGAATTTTTCTCAACTTGTGTTACTTCTCTTGCAGCATCTCTTAAGCGATTAACTACTAAATTTAAAGTTATTTCTCCGTAACCTAAACCTGATAATAAATCATCCACATTATGATAATTACATCTTTCAGTTACCATTCGCATTTGCTCAGATTTGAGTAAAGATTCAAAACCTTTTTTACCTAATTCTTTCTCTAATAATTCTCTACCTCGGATAATATTTTCTTCGCGATGAGAACGTTTATACCACTGACGAATCCGATTTCTCGCCCCCCCAGTTACCACAAAATTTAACCAATCTAAACTGGGATGACCATTCTTTTGAGTCAATATTTCGACAATATCACCATTCTTTAAAGGAGTATCTAAAGTAACTATTCGCTCATTCACTTTAGCTCCTGTACAATGATTTCCGACTTCTGTATGAATCCGATAAGCAAAATCAACTGCTGTTGAACCTTGTTTCAGAGAAATTACATCACCTTTTGGTGTAAAAACATAAACATCTTCATAAAATAAATCACCTTTAATAGTCTCTAAATATTCTTTATCATCTTTGAGGTCACTTTGCCATTCTAATAATTGTCGTAACCAAGTAAATTTTTCATCCTCAGTAGTAGTTTGCGTATTACTATGACCAGTTTCTTTATACTTCCAATGAGCTGCTATTCCATACTCAGCAATATGGTGCATTTCCACAGTTCTAATTTGTACTTCTACAGGTCGTCCAGTGGTTCCTATTACTCCTGTATGTAATGATTGATAACGATTAGGTTTTGGCAGACCAATATAATCTTTAAATCTTCCAGGAATAGGTCGATAAGAGTCGTGAACAATAGCTAAAGCACGATAACAATCTTCCTTTTTATTAACAATAATTCTGAGTCCAGAAATATCATAAACTTCGTGAAATTCTTTTTGTTTGAAATACATCTTGCGATAAATTCCATAAAGATGTTTTGGACGACCACTAATGTCATAACATTCTATTCCTGCTTGCTCTAATTTTTCTCTTAAAAGTTCTGTCATTTCTAACAGTCTAGCTTCTCGATCTACCCTTTTATCTGCTACTAATTCTTGAATTTCCCGATAAGCTGTTTTTTCAATATATTTAAAAGATAAATCTTCTAATTCCCATTTAATCCGACCAATTCCTAAACGGTTTGCTAGGGGTGCAAATATTTCTCGTGTTTCTAATGCTTTATTTAATTGTTTATGAGGTGGTAAATGTTCTAAAGTTCTCATATTGTGTAATCTATCTGCTAACTTAACAACAATTACCCTAATATCTTTCGCCATTGCTAAAAACATCCGGCGAAAATTTTCTGCTTGTAGCTCTGTTTTACTGGAAAAATTAAACTTAGAAAGCTTCGTTACACCTTCTACTAATAAAGCAACTTCGGCTCCAAATTTTTCTTCTATTTCTTCAATAGTTATATCAGTATCTTCAACAATATCATGGAGAAAACCTGCAGCAATCATTGCACTATCTCCGCCCAGATATTTTAATAATCCAGCAACAGCTATTGGATGACAAATATAAGGTTCTCCTGATTTTCGATACTGTCCTTCATGTAATTTATAAGCAAATTCAAATGCTTGACAAATTAATTCTAGATTGACTGGACAGCTAATGATATTATCGCCTTTATTTCTATTATCTAGACATTCTTGTAGCCAATCAGGAACTACACATGAAATTTGAGGTTTAGGTGTTTGAGGTGTTAGAGTTTTAGTATTCATAGGAGTTAGTTTAGAGTTAACTAATATTAGTTCTTAATTTTTTTTTGCTAAAAGATGAAAAAGTTATATAGTCATCTGATCTAGCTAATGATAAATTAGGGCTTAAACTTTCAATATATCATTGCCAAAATAATTACAATATTTTCTTAAGAGTAATTATAAATTTCTATTTTATGAGAAAAGGATATAACTATCAAGGAGCTTTTAAATTTAGAGTTCCAGTTTTTCTACAGATTATCTGTTATTTGTTATACTTTCGTTTTTATCAGTGAGTATCCAAAATTATTTACCCTTCCAGGAATTTGTCTAAACTTTGTCTGGCAAGCAATTAGTCAAATCTTAGTGTGTAATTAATTTTACTTAGGTACTTATCAAAACTCTGGAAAACTATGCTCTCAAAAAATATATATTTATATATTATTTAGGCAATAAATTTATGTTATTTAATCGGAAGTCGAACAATGCAAATATCTAAAATATAACTTAAGAATTTGAGGATAATTTATTTTTTCCTATAGCTAGACTATAACTGTGAAAAAAATAACAAAAATCTCTAAAATTAGCTAGCTCAACTTGATATCAATAAGACACAGATAAATTAAACATCAGTAGTCAGCATTCAGCAGTCAGCTCTCAGCTATCAGCCATCAGCCATTAGTTATTAAATCACTATTTTGAAGGAGGAAATATTTTTCGGAGATGTTTATTCAACACGGATAAATTCATAAATTTCATGATTCTGTACTACCTCACATAAAATTGGTATAAAAATCTGTTGGCGTAGCATTCCCCAGGAAAGTCTGACCACTAATAGCTGAATGCTTACCATCCGTAATTTTACCAATGGATAATTAATAATTAATTGATAATTAATTAATTAATCCGGCTTTATTGCCTCTCCTAATAATCAATAATTGATAATT
The DNA here is from genome assembly GCA_051439685.1 of Trichodesmium sp. GTDB lineage: Bacteria > Cyanobacteriota > Cyanobacteriia > Cyanobacteriales > Microcoleaceae > Trichodesmium. Next base: position 6,679 of record JBFRWR010000031.1, on the reverse strand, counting down.
AAACAGAGTTTTTACGATCATTGATTACCATGATTCATTGTTCATTATCAATTAATCTGATTTTCTCATATTCTATCAAGTACGGTTTTAACAACTAGGAAATTATCCATTATTCATTATCAATTAATGAATGGAGCTAATCACCGATCAACTTTAAGTCTTATATTGTATACTAATTCACTTAAATAAAATAGAATAAATCACCGATAATTTCACGCTAATTATCTGACATATTCTCCAGCCTAAAAAAGTTTTCTGTCAATACATTTTTAACTATTGACTTTTACGATTTGACTTTTGGCTGCGGAAAGATTTTTCCAACTGTTCCCTATTCCCTATTCCCTGCCATACCATGTTACCGAAGGAGCATCATCAACAATATCAAAAATTAACTGAACTTCTGAATCAGTTACAACAGAATATAACCGAAACAAAGACCGAAAAAATATTGGCCACAAACAAAGAAGTCCAAAAGCTATTCGAGACTCAGATTATTACTTTAGACAACTCTAAAGTAGACCCACAAATAGCATCCCAGGTAGAGTCTTATTTGACGGAAATTCACAAGCAACTTAGGCTTTTAAATGTAGATGTCACCTTTTTACAAGCATCTCGAAATCCTCAAACAACACAAGGACGCTTGGCCAAAATTAGCGATCGCCTAGAAACCCTCAAAGGTTATTGTTTGACTATACTTAGTCACAGCTAATTAATTATAGAATCAGGAAAAAATTAGGATGAAAAGCCCCAAATATGATATAGAGCTAGAAGATGCTGTTTTAAATGATATGATTCCGGTAAAATACTGTCCTGAATCTAAAGGTTTCTGGATTTCAGCAAAAGAATATGAAGCCTGGTTAGCTACTTTACCTGAATGGTATGCTCCAGAAGAAATTTTACCCCACTATAATCAGTTTGCAGATTTTGTCCCTTCCCCTTTCGATGGTAAAGCAGGATTATGTCCAGAGTGCGGTACTTATTTATCACGAACTAGAATCAATATTAAAAATCCTTTCTATATAGAACGTTGTATGTGTTGTGAAGGTATTTGGTTTGATAATGGAGAGGAATGGAAAATTTTAGAAGAGCTTGGTCTTCACACTAAAGTTCACGAGATTTTTTCTAGTCAATGGCAAGCAAAAATGCGGAAACATCAACAAGAAATGATTAATCGTGAGACTGTCATTGATAAATTAGGAGAAGAAGTAGCTGAGTATGTTTTTCAGTTAACAGATATGTTGGAAAATAATCCTCATGCAGACTCTGCTGCTACTTATATGTTACGTCGATTTGAAAATAAAAGAAAGGAACTTAATGGAAAGTTTAACATAGATAGTAAGAGTTAATTTAGTTATAGTAGGGAATAGGTGTATTAATTAACAATTAACAATTAATAATTAATAATTATCTCTTTTGATAAAGAAAATGATTAGCTCAAAAGGACTTTTTTTCTTTTTTCTACATCACTGGAGAGGCTTTATACTTTTATCTTTCCCTAAAGAAAGTATATTAGGTAAAGCTACTGACTTAAGTTATCAAAAAAATGTATTTTTCAATATATTGTTTTTCTGAGAAAAGCTTCTCAAAGACTTACATATAACTTGTTTATTGTGTCATCGTTGTTCTGAATAAATATGTTTATAAAAAATACCTGAATAAGAGAAGGTTCAGATATTATTTTTTTCTCAGTTATTATTAGATAATAACGTATTATAGCTAATAGTAAAAATCAGGTTTTGCATAAATTATTAGACATAAATTATTAATATATTGATATTGAAATAATATTTTACATATCCAATTAGGTTGATATCTTCTCAATCAAAATTAACTCAAAAAACATCTGATTTTTGCCTAGAAAATAATCACATAAATAGCTGAGTGGTGACTCAAGCAACTATCCCTAATTAAAATAATAAATGAACGCCTTACTGAATATAGAAAATCTACGAGTAGCATATCCCGAAAAACGCGGAAAATCTCATTGGGCAATAAATAATGTATCCCTCACACTGCAACCTGGTGAAAAATTAGGATTAGTGGGAGAATCTGGATGTGGTAAATCTACCCTTGGACGTGCTGCTATGAGATTATTACCCCAGTCAGTACAAGTTGAGGGGTCTGTTACCTTTGGGGAAAAGTCGGTGTTTGGGATGAACCCCTCTCAACTTAGAAAATTTCGTGGTGAAGCAGTAGCATTAGTTTTCCAAGACCCTATGACTCGTCTCGATCCATTAATGACTATAGGGGATCATTGCATAGAAACTATTATTGCACATCAACCCCATCTATCTAAATCTCAGGCAGAAAAAAAATCTATAGAGACTCTCGAAACTGTTAATATTCCTGCTAGTCGTTGGTCTCAATATCCCCATGAGTTTAGTGGAGGAATGCGACAAAGGGTGGCGATCGCCTTAGCACTTTTACTTGACCCGAAATTGATAGTTGCTGACGAACCTACTACTAGCTTGGATGTAACTATAGCATCTCAAATTTTACAGGAGTTGACTAGACTTTGCCAAGAACGTCAGACTTCCCTACTATTAATTTCTCACGATTTGGCAATGGTGGGAGAATATTGTGACAGTATTGCTGTGATGTATGGAGGTGAAATAGTAGAAAAAGGGGCAATTAAACAAATTCTCCATCATCCCCAACATGAATATACCAAATCTCTGTTTGAAGCTGCTTTACATATTCAAGTAACTGAATCTAACCCCCCTCAAATTAAACCAGAAAAATCTGAAGAAATAACAGTTGCCAAAACAGTTAAACCTATTTTACAAATCAAAGATTTAGTTAAACATTACAGCTTAGAAAGTAATTTTATAGAACAGTTATTTTTTTCTGGTAAAAGTAAACTTATTAAAGCAGTTGATGGAGTAAACTTAAATCTTTATTCAGGAGAAATATTAGGATTAGTCGGAGAATCTGGTTGTGGTAAAAGTACCTTATCTCGAACTATTTTACAATTAATTAAATCTACTTCTGGCTCAGTCGAATTTCAAGGCAAAGACTTAACTACCCTCTCACATTCTGTCTTACAACCATACCGTCGAGAAATGCAAATGATATTTCAAGACCCCCTCGCTTGTCTCAATCCCATGATGACTGTTAACCAGATAATAGCTGACCCCCTATTTATTCATAATTTAGCTAGCACAGAGGAAGCTAAAATTAAAGTTGAGGAAATGCTAGAAAAAGTAGGTTTGACTCCAGTAGCAGAATATGGTAATCGATATCCTTCCGAATTATCTGGAGGACAACAACAAAGAGTTGCTATTGCCAGAGCATTAATTACTAATCCGAAACTAATTATTTGTGATGAACCTGTCAGTATGTTAGACGCTACTATTCAAACTCAAGTTTTGGAATTAATGTTGGAATTGAAGCAAGAATTGAATTTAACTTATTTATTTATTACCCATGACTTGTGGGTAGCTAGATTTATTTGTGACAGAATTGCTGTTATGAATAGTGGGAAAATTGTCGAGCAGGGTAAAACAGAAGAAATATTTAATTCTCCGCAGCATTCTTATACTCAGACATTGTTAAATGCTGCACCTTTATTATCAACAAATTATGGAAACCAATCTGCTATTGGTGCTCAAAATAATAATATTGTTATCAATATCAATAATTATATAAAAAACATAGAAATTAATCCTAATTGTCCCTACAGGGAATCTTTTCTTCTTCCAGAGGATGCTGGAAATTTTTTTGGTAGAGATGAATTTTTAAAAAAACTGATTAAAGCTGTTGAAACAAATAATTTTGTTCCAGTTTTAGGCGAATCAAAAAGTGGTAAATCTTCAGCGATATTAGCAGGGTTAGTTCCGAAGTTAATACAAGGAGGAAATTGGCTATTTACATATTTTTGGCCTGTCAAAGATCCTTTTGATTCTATTGCCCAAGCTTTAGTTTCACTCTATATTCCAGAAGCTAATAAAAGAGAATTAAAGATTGAAGCTAAGAAACTCAAAAATTCACTTGAAAATAACAGCACTTCATTAGCTGAATTTATTAATAAAATACAGCAAAAAAATCCTGGTAAACGCATTTTAATTATTGCAGATCAATTTGAACAAATCTACAATGTTTATACTCAAGATAAAATCAGGGAACAATTTATTAATACTCTCTTACAAACATTTCAAAGTGCTACTCAAAAATCCCCTTTATCAACAACGTTAGTAACTATAATACGAACAAATTCTTCAGGAAATATTGGGCATTATATACCCTTGCCGGATACCTTTAAAAAACATAGTATCACGTTAGAACAAATGACACGAGACCAACTCAGGGAAGTCATAGAAAAACCAAGTGAAAACTTCGGAATTGATGTTGAAACAAGACTGGTTGAACGCCTCATTGAAGATGTCATTAAACAAGAAGAGCGTCTAGCTTTCTTAGCATTTGCCCTAATTGAATTATGGAAAAAAAAGATAAAGAACTAAAGTAATGCCCCATACTAACGCTTGAGGTTTTCAGTCTGGAACATATACTTTGTAATTTAATGACTAACTTTTGTGAGACTCAAAAATTAGCTAAATTATTTTCTCCTATTTCATGTAAAATTTAACAAGAACGTTGCCTAACAGAGAGAACCCAAATTGAGAGACTAAGTTTTTCATTTTATAGAAAAACTCAGTTTCTGAATCTTCAACTTATCAATAGGAATTTGACTCAATGGATGCTTTAGACGCAATTTATCAACGTCGCGCTGTAAAACATTACGATCCGAACCATAAAATAACACCCGAAGAAGAACAAAAACTTCTGGAGACAACAATTCAAGCTCCCACCAGTTTTAACATTCAACATTGGCGTTTCGTTATTCTGCGAGACCCAGAACTACGAAAACAAGTCCGACAACTTGGTTTCGATCAAGCACAAATAACAGAAGCTTCCTTACTAATTCTCTTTACAGCAGATGTGAAAGCTTGGGAAAAAGAACCCGAACGCTACTGGAAAAATGCTCCAGAGCAAGTTGCCAAACAACTTGTAGGTATGATAGAACCTTTCTATCAAGGACGTGAATGGCTACAGCTAGATGAAGCTCAACGTTCAATAGGTATGGCAATGCAAACCTTAATGTTAACAGCAAAAGCCATGGGTTATGATTCCTGCCCAATGATAGGTTTTGATATTGAGAAACTAGCAGAATTAATTAATTTACCCAAAGATCATGTAATGGGTCCTATGGTAGCTATTGGCAAAAAAGTTAAAGATTCTTGGCCAAAACCCGGACAATTACCATTGAGTGAGTTAGTTATTGAAAATAAATTCTAAAAGTCAATTAACCATAATTCCGCTAATATAAACATGACTTACCCATTTTTGAGTCTTAAACACTATATATCTATAACGTCTTAGTTTTAGAACGCTATATATAGTGTCTATGCGTAAGTCCCGATCAACTAAATTCCTCCACCCCACACTAGAAATTTAAGTGCTAGTGTGGGGCATATATTTAATAATGTAGTAATGTAACCTCAAAAAATACCAAATATGATTAACACTAACTTTCTAGCTGATACTGACCCCTTAGTAGCCGAACTAATTCAAAAAGAATACGGACGCCAACAAGACCACCTAGAACTAATTGCCAGTGAAAACTTTACCTCACCAGCAGTAATGGCCGCCCAAGGTTCCGTACTTACCAACAAATATGCCGAAGGTCTCCCAGGTAAACGTTACTACGGCGGCTGTGAATTTATCGACGAAATCGAACAAATAGCCATAGACCGTGCCAAACAATTATTTGGAGCTGCCCATGCCAATGTACAACCTCATTCTGGGGCACAAGCTAACTTTGCCGTATTTCTAACCTTATTACAACCAGGGGACACCATCATGGGAATGGACCTATCCCATGGCGGACATTTGACCCACGGTTCCCCAGTTAACGTTTCTGGTAAATGGTTCAACGTTCATCATTATGGTGTAAGTCAAGAAACAGAAGCTATAGACTACGACCAAGTTCTAGAATTGGCAAAGCAACATAAACCCAAACTGCTGATTTGTGGTTATTCTGCCTATTCTCAGATAATTAATTTTGAGAAATTCCGGGCGATCGCCGATGAAGTAGGAGCTTATTTATTAGCGGACATTGCTCATATTGCCGGGTTAGTAGCAACAGGTCATCATCCTAACCCACTCCCCCACTGTGATGTAGTAACAACTACCACCCACAAAACCTTAAGGGGGCCACGAGGCGGTTTAATCCTGACCCGCGACCCAGAATTAGGGAAAAAATTCGACAAATCAGTATTTCCCGGAACTCAAGGTGGTCCTTTAGAACACGTTATTGCAGGCAAAGCAGTCGCATTTGGAGAAGCTTTAAAGCCAGAATTTAAGACTTATTCTGGCCAAGTTATCGAAAATGCTGCTGCCTTAGCAGCCCAAATCCAAAAACGGGAATTAAAAATAGTTTCTGGTGGTACGAAAAATCACGTTATGCTGGTGGATCTAAGATCAGTAAGTATGACAGGTAAAAAAGCAGACAAATTGATGAGTGGAGTAAATATTACTACTAATAAAAATACTGTACCTTTTGACCCAGAATCTCCTTTTGTCACCAGTGGCCTCCGACTAGGTTCTCCAGCAATGACCACAAGAGGTATGAAAACTGATGAATTTACAGAAATAGGGGATATTATTGCTGAAAGATTAC
>JBFRWR010000030.1:0-3173 GCA_051439685.1 Trichodesmium sp. | reverse complement strand
ACTGTTGTAGGTAAGGTGATTCCTCCCATTTTAGAAGCTGTTTTTAATTCAACAGTTCCGAATGAAGTAAACAATTAATAATTAACAATTATATAGACTGGAACATTAATACAGCGTATTTCAGGTTTATGAAGTACAGCAAAAATAGTTTGTATACCAGTTTTTTTTATAGTGGGGATTTATCAAATTAAGGATTGTACCTGGATTTCTCACACAGATTGGGAGCGATTGCTGAAAGTCTTGCAACAGCTAGCTTACAGCAAATTACCAGAAAATACAGACTGTCATTTTTCTAGATTCTCTGAAAGCCTTATGGGACATATTTTATAAGCGATTCCCTTGGAGATTTGTGAGAAATGCGGGTGTACCTCATTTACCTGCAACCTGCTCTAATTAATAAGAGAGGAAATTTCAGTAATTAACAATTTTTATGTTCCGTTTGCGTATAATTCCACAGTCAAATAAAACAATTAATAATCTCTCCGACTGGATAATTAATAATCAACTATTTTCCTACCCAGACGCTTTTTAATTGTTAATTGTTAATTGTTAATTGTTAATTATTAATTATTAATTATTCAAACCGACCTAATTTTAATTTGATGAAGGAGAGTGACTACTTACCAAAAAACTACTTAAATAGTGACCACTATATAAATAGTGGTGACTTAAATTTAAAGTACCCGAACTTAGGAGAACCACAATCTCAACTCAACTTAAATATTGACGACTTAAATTTAGATTCTCCCAACTTAGTTAAGGAACCACAATCTCAAACAAACTTAAATTTAGATTCTCCCAACTTAGTTAAGGAACCACAATATAAACCAAGCACTAACTCTAATAGAAAAACCAAAATATTTGGTATAAAAATACCAGTAATTATTGAAAAATATCTGTATCTAGGAGTAGCAGGAGTAGGCTTAATTAGTGGAGTTGTAGTTAGCGCAACTTCCACTATTTTTATATCTCCTGCACTTCTAATAACAGGAGGAATAGCAGGAATAAAATTTATGAGTTCCTGTGACAGACTCCCCATCAAATTAGAATCAGAAATCCTCACCAAAGAACAACAATTACAAGAACAATCCAAGAAAATTACCGCCCTAGAAGCAGAATATCAAACCAAACTATCAGAATTAACCTCAAAATCAGAACAACTAGACCAAGAAAAAGCCAATTTAATCACAACCTTAGAAACAGAATATCAAGAAAAACTTACCGCCCTTTCCGAAAAAGAAGAACAACTACAAAACGAACTACTTCAGGCAATATCTGAAGAAAACAAATCATTAAATCAAAGGATAGAATCAGCACAAGAATTATTACAAAAACAACTAGACATTCAAACAGAAACCGCCAAACAAGAAATTCAACAACTACACGAACAATACCAATATGAACTGACTCTAAAAGATGAAGCGATCGCTCAACTACAACTACAACTTCAACAAAGTAACGCCTGTAAATTACCACCCAAAAGTGCCAAACGAATTCATCATGCAGCATTGCAAGTTCAAGAGATATTATTTGAACACGAAATAGCAGCAGACTTTATCGAATCATGGGCACATCCAAAAAGTCAATTTGATACACATTGGTTTGCCCTTCGTTATGGCATTCCTAAATATAAAGTTCAACGCGCCATAGAAAATATTCCTGGAAAAGTAGAGGGTTATTATACAGCACAATTAACCTGGGAAGACGGCAAATTCCAAATAGATTGTAGTTTATTTGACCCCAGTATAACCAAACCACAAAAAGTAAAAGGAATAGAAATAGAACCAACACCAAAAGACTGGATATTAAATTCATTAGGTGAAATTTCCAGTCAAGAACATGGAGGTTATCATGTATTTATTTGTGGTCCGACAGGCACAGGAAAATCAGTTTTTCTAGGAAATATTCTTGACTTAGCATTTAGAAAAATAGGAGTAATAGACCTAAGATTAATAGACCCCAAATATCCAGATTCAAAATGGATAATTAAAGGAGAAAAATTTACACCTCAATATAAAGGATTTAAACCTTGGACTAATCCAGACGGAGAAGAAGAACCTTGTGCAATGGATGGTTTATTAGATATGCAAGAGTCGGTAGAAAACAGATTAGAATCAGCAAGAGAAGCAGAATATTTAGGTAAAGAAGCACCAGAAAGACATACTATTTTATGGGTAATAGATGAAACAGAAAGACTAATAGCTGAAAATCCGAAAAATGCCAAGAATAAAGGTCCTAATGCAGTAGACCCCGTACTTCATACATTAAAAGTAGGACGCTCAACCAAGAATATTATGATTATGTTAGGTCAGTCACCAATGTGTAGTAGATATGGAATGTTAGAGACCGACTTAGATAATTTTGGTATAGCAGCTTGGTTAGGAGCAGAGAATATTAAAAAAGGAATAGATGAAGTTTCCAATAATATTTTAAGCACGAAAAAAAGACTTAGAAAACAATTAGAGGCGTGGGAAAGTTTAGCAGAGCAAGACTCATCAAATAAATTTATTGCCCTGATAAAAATGCGAGGTCAACCAGCATTTATAGCTAAATTACCTCCACCTAATTGTTTTAGTAATTCAGAAATTGGAGTGGAACTCGAAGAAAATCAAGTTCCGGTGGAATCTCAGGTGGAGCAAGAAGTTCCGAATTTTATTGTTTCAGTTCCAAGTCTTGAATCGACAGAAAAATTAGCTGATGATGCCAGGAGGTTAGACCATGTTCAGGAGTTAAGAGAAAATAATCCTAACATTGGAATTGAACAGTTAGTAGCTACAGTTTATGCAGATTGGAATGTGTTGACTAAAGAGGGTAAAAAAAGTGCAAGGCGGTGGAGAAAAGCTAGAGAACATTTAAGGCAAATTGCAGGGATTTAGTAAAAAAAATAAGAAAAATTAGGAGGAATTTTATGAATATTCAACAATTAATCAAAAGTTGGGCAACAAAAATCAATAATCCCAACGATAACTCGAATAAACACATATTTATAAACGGAGGTATTGCAACAGGAAAAACAACATTTATCAATAATTTGTTGGAGTTCGTGGATATTGATGTCAGGATTATAGATCCTTTTTTTTCTTCAGAAAATTGGCAAGTAAAAAGGGAAAAATTTTCCCCTCAATATTTTGATTTAAGTTTAAATTCAGGAGGAAATTCGGCTTTTGGAGGTT
>JBFRWR010000029.1:0-3479 GCA_051439685.1 Trichodesmium sp. | reverse complement strand
GAAGCAGCAGGTGTGGTTGATGCTGTGGGGGAAAAGGTTGAAGGTTTTTCCCCAGGAATGCGGGTAGTGGGTCACGTTAGAGGAGCTTTTGCAGAAAAGGCGATCGCTCCTGCTACAGAATTATTAGTTATTCCCGACGATATATCATTTGAGGTGCGTGACTATGGAATTGACTATAGCAGTCAAAATGTAGTTTCTGAGGTAGGCAAGATTACAGAAAATGTAGGGGTACAGGTGGCACTTGATGGAGGAGGTAAGGTGACATTTGCTGACTGTTTAGGAACAATATCTAATAATGGGCGTATTGCTTGCTATGGTACAACGACTGGTTTGGATGCTGCTTTACCTATGGGAAAATTACTGGGGCGCAATATTGCAGTTGATGGTATTGCCCTTTGGTATAGCAGTTATTATCAGGCAAGTTGGCAAACTCTCAAGGAGGTAGTTATACCAGCATTTGTGCAGGGAAAGTTGCAATCAACTATTGAGCAAATAGTTAGTCTGGAGGGAGTGTCAGAAGCGTTGACGAAAATGGAGCAGCGTAGTTTGATGGGAAAAATTGTTGTAGTTCCTTAAAATTAACAGATAGTCCGTCAAGGAAATGTAAATCAAGGATATGGGAAATACTTAACTAGGAACAGGGAGGGGGGAATAATATCAAATCCAGTTAAATAAGTTAAATAATTATTAGAGTTGTTGGGGGAGTAGGGGAGTAGGGGAGATTAAATATTGAAGTGTAATTATAAAGATATACTATATAACCGGATTCGATATATATTTGTCACCCCGTTAGTTTTTCGGTTATAAATCTCGGTCATTTTGCTCAATGTTCATCTTGTTGGTAGTTTTCATGTTTGAGATGAAGCCGAAATTGACTTAACAAACTATAGACTAAAGGAGATAAAAGAATCCCCATCGCTATAACAAAAACTAAACCACTAAAGAGTGCATAGATAGAAGCAAATACTTTTGCGCTAGTAGTTGAGAGAGGACTAATTGGCCCCATACCACTAAGAATCATTGAAGCTTCTACTAGAGAATCTATCCAACTCAAACCCGCTGCCCAATGATAGCCGATAATGCCCATCATAAGTCCTAGAGAGATAAAAACTGCAGACATACCCAGATAGCTAAGAAACTTCCACAGAAAGAGGAAAATAGACCTGGTTCGCTCTGATGAAGCCCAAGTTTTTGGTTCTTGAATCAGACTTAAACTAGAGGAACGGATGAGAAATATTATAATTACTAAAATAAATAGTCCATATACCAGCATATTTCTAATAATCCACTTCACTATTATCTTATATATAGAGCTAAAACTAGAGAAACTACTGTAAGCCTGCAAACCAATTTTTTAATCGTTTTATGATAAGATGTAAAAGCTTGCTTGCAAAAAACACTTATGATTCAGTTCTGTAGAACAATCAATTATTCTGATTTTAAAGTTTCACTAAACCGATGAACATTCCAAAATAAAGATAATTATAGTCCCCCATCAACATAAATATGTTGACCTGTAATAAATCTACTTTCTGGAGAACAAAGAAAGGCCACTAAGGGAGCTATATCTTCCGGTTGTCCCCATCTCCCCATTGGGGTTACTTGGGAAGGAATTTTATCAATATCAGAAACTTTATCAATGTAACCATCCTAAGCTTGAGTTTTAATATACCCAGGAGTAACAATATTAATAGTAATTACCCGTGGAGCGACGGCGATCGCGTAATGTTTAGCTAAGGTTTCCATTGCTGCTTTTGCTGGTGCTGCCATCCCATAGACTTTCCCTGGGTTATGAACTCCTGTTGCAGAAATAACAACGACTCTACTTTGGCCATTTTCCATATAGGTTAAAGCTTTTTCGATACAGCGAATAAATGCTTTAGGATAAATTTCTTGAGCTGCTTCATACTGTTCAAAAGTAAAGTTTCCTGGGAGAGTAGCAGTAATAGCATAACCAGCTACATGAACAAAAGCTGTTAGTTGACTATTAAAATTTTCTTCAACTACTTGAAATAAAGCATCAACTGTTTCAGGTTTTTTGATGTCTCCAGCAACGGTAATAACTTTAATATTAGATTTTTCTAACTCTTGTTTAACTTCCAGAGCAGCATCATGGTTGGAATGATATCCCAGGATAAGATTAAAGCCATCTTGAGCAAATTTACGAGAAATAGCTAATCCTATTCCACGAGTTCCACCAGTAATTAAAGCAACTTTCATAGGTTTCAAATAGTTAATTTTTAAGTTCAGAGATTAATAGTTAGATTAGTCTATTTTGCTTACTTAATAATATTCCTTGCAATTTTAGAAAGATTAGATTATGGTCTAATTAAAAAATGCAAGTTCGGATAGGAGTATAGACTACAATGAATGATAATCAAGAAAATGCAAATCTTAAAGAAGACTGGGGAGGAGATGGTAGGGGACGGATGAATTTATCAGGGAGAAGTACAGCAATTTCTCCAGATTTTGTTCCTCGTCAATACCAGTTTTTTGACTCTAATACTGTACCAGAAATTTTAGATTGGCGTATTGAGGGAATGCCAGAAACTGTTCCTTTTGCAACAAGAAGATTATTATCTTGGCATAATTGTGGTGCATCTACATCTAGGGTAAGTTTACCTCCTCAATTTACAGCTCCCGCAGGAATATTTACAGCCGATCTAGAAATTTTTGTTCTGAGTGGAGTTATTCAAATAGGAGAATGGCAATTAGATAAACATGGTTACTCTTTTATTCCTGCTGGGGTTAGAGTTGGAAATTGGAAGGTTTTAGGAGATGAACCTGTAGAAATTCTGTGGATGGAAAATGGAGCAGTTCCGTTTAAATATGAAGCCTCAGAAATAGATCATCCTGATGCTAGAATGAGTGAGTTTATTCCTGCATTGGATAGTAAGCTTTTACCTTGGGAAAAAACAGAAACTACCCAATTTGAAGTTGCTAAAAAGAAGTATTTAAGAAAAAATAATCATGGTGTTGGTGTTTGGATTATAGCTATTTTACCTCATTATGATGGGCATTATCCTATGATTCAATGCTACAACGAAGAAGGATATTGTTTAGCGGGCTATCTTGATCTAGATGATTATCGATTGGTAAAGGATCATTTTTGGTATTGTCCTAGTTTTGATATTATTCCTAGACATATTACAGATGATGGTTTTTTATCCTTTGTCAGAGTTGATAGGGATCTCTCAAAACCTGGAGTTGTTTTATCCTATAAAGACCGCTTATAGATAAACAAAAAAAGACAACTTTTAACTCTCTATTTATCTAAGAAATTCATCATTACTTCAGCGACTTCTTCAAACATTTGATTCATCATACAAATGTTACCTTGTTCTAATTCAACTACCTCAGTATTGGGAATTAATTGAGTAGCTATCAATCTATCTTCTGCCTTTGCTAAACCTAAATTTTCAAATTGTTTGACATCTTCAAGTCCCCATAAAAGTAAGGTAGGACATTGAATCAAACTC
>JBFRWR010000028.1:0-16714 GCA_051439685.1 Trichodesmium sp. | reverse complement strand
AAGTTGAGATTCACGGTCCTTGTCGAATTGTTTATCGACCAGAAAAGCCTCATAGTTGTGGAGCTACTGTTTGGATAGAGACTTTGGCAACGGCAACAGTGTTTAATTTTGATGGTACAGTGGAGCGGGTTGATAGTAGATGGATTTGGGAAGAAGAGGAAATGTGGAAAATTAATAAGAAAAGTATAGAGCATCTGACTCAACAAGTTTATTAATAAGCCCCTTCTTTATTCAAAACTACTTTGACTGTCTTTAGCAAAATTTTAAAATCCATTGCCAAAGACCAGTTATTGATATAAGTCATATCTAGGCGGAAGGCATTCTCAAAATCAAGAATATTGGAGCGACCAGATACTTGCCATAAACCTGTAATTCCTGGCAAAACGTTTTGTCGTGCAAAATGGTGTGGCTTAAAATGTTCAACATCTCGTAGTGGTAGTGGGCGAGGTCCAACTAAACTCATATCGCCTTTCAACACATTAATTAATTGAGGTAGTTCATCGAGACTATAACGCCGGAGAAACTTACCTACCTTTGTAATTCGGGGATCTTCTTTCATTTTGAACAGCACACCACCTTTAGTTTCATTCTTTGCCTCTAACTCTTTGAGTAACTGCTCGGCATTGACTACCATAGTGCGAAACTTCCAGACTTTAAAATGTCGTCCTCTTAAACCAACTCTAGTTTGCTTATAAAATATTGGTCCGGGAGAATCTAGCTGAATCATAGTTGCCATTAATAATAGTAGAGGAGCAGCTAATAAAACAAATAAACCAGCAGCTACTAAATCAACACTACGCTTTAGCCAATAATCAGCTCCCACAATTGCTGGGGGAATAAAATGAATTGTAGGCATCCCACCAATCATTTCAATTATAGGCATTTGAGTAGGAATACTTAAACCCACAGGTAAAATTCTCATGTGAATACCCTCACTTTTTAAGCTCCAATAAAATTCACTATTATCTGGTACTGAACGCCAAGAACAGACAAAAATTTCTTCTATTCCTTCCTCTGATATTTTTTCTAAAATCCCTGGCCAATTATCGCGATTTTCTTGATTAGATAAATCTATTTCGCCTAAAATTTTATATTCTTTACTACCAACTAATTTCAACGCAATTTTTGCGACTAAAGTGTCTTGAGAAGTACCTACTAAAAAAATTTTGTGGCTGAGAGTACCTCGTTGGCGAATTCTGCTAATAGTTGCTTCTGCTATCAGACGGCCTGTAATTACAAATGTTATATTTAACAGCCATGCTAGAACAAAAGTAGAACGAGAAAAAACTACTTCAGGTTGATAAATAAAAGCTAGTAATAGGAAAACTATTTGGGCGAAGGTTAGACTCCTAATTAATTTAAAATATTTCTGACGATTTTCCCTATTGCCATAGAGTCCAGCAGCAGCAATACTATTAAGTGTAATTAGTAAAATTGGGAGTAAAAATCCTGGTTGATTGGCAGAATTTCCCACTAAATCAAAAGATGGCATTACTTGGAAAAAATCTATTCTACTGCTCAACCACTGGGCTGTTCTCCAAGCAAAAGATACTAAGATTGTATCTAGGAGTATAAATAAATTTGTTCGTAACCAGCCAATTCTAATACCGCGACCAAGACTGATAATTCTGTGGGGGGCACGTTGATCTAATTGAATTTTTTGAACATCAGGAACTATGTTTTTTGTAGAACCCCGTATTTTTTTATTTTTAAACATTTTGCAGTATCGGTTTTTTTTGAGTAAATTAATTTATGTTAGATTCGATGGGGATATAGTATACTTCTCACTCCTATATACCACCAAAATATTACAACCTAAATAGGATTTCTATAGTTTAGTTTTACTTGTATTATAACAGTCTATAGACACGCCTTAGTCTCTTGATATTTCTCCTGATTAAATATTTTTTTCAGAAAATGAATAAATTCATATAGCAATTAGGAATCATATTTGACACTCCGTGGAAGAAATTCACACTTTAGTTAAATTTTTGATCCTTGTCTATCTTTTCTAGACTGGAGTCTAGAATTTTCTTTGTTGTACCACTGGTTAATTTATGTCAGTTTCTTACCGTCTAAAATAAACGATTACCCAGTATTTGATACACAAGTTGCTAGATTATCTAAACCAAGAGCTATTGCTAGTGTATTGTCTGATTTTACTACTGTCTGTGGTTCCTCTTCTCTAATCAATTCAACTGCCTCGTGGTGAGGAGCTACGCTTTCAAAAAAACTAGTATTATATCTAGGAATTATTCTAACTTCCTTCTGGTGATAGATTAGACTGGTTGGCTACAATGATTTGACAACCGGAACGGTTCACTAATGTTTCAACTCGCATCACGCAGCAAATCTACATAATCTATCTTTGTGGGCAACTATAATACTTTCTGTCTTACCATCTATGGCATCTATGACAATTCTTAAGAACTCTCGGCGCTTAAAATTCATACCCCCGCCTATTTCACAAATCCACGCTATCGACACATAAACCCTTAGCTAAACTTGCATTGTGCCATAGCCTCTTTCTGGCGCGTGTAGTTCAGTTTTTTGTTTAGCGGAGGATACAAGGGCAATAAACTACTATTTTACGTTTGGTAGATTGAGGTTTTAACCCTCAAGCTAGCTGCTAAATCCTCTTCGGTATAGTAGCGGTGATTTGACCCATACGCGCTTGGCTTTTAACTTTCCAGAATTATCCCAACGCTGCACTTGTTTTGACACTAACTCAAACATCTTTCTGCTTGCTTCGTGATTGTTTCATATCCTAGACCTGATCGTACATACTTGTTTAGGATAGTCTATATTTTTGACCTTTAGTCAACATCAGGTTTTTACCTACTAATATTTCAGGAAATGGGATTTTTACTACATATAATTTTTTTATCTTGCAGCGTTCCGTTGTAAAGTAGTTATTCTCTGAGAGTTGGGGAAGACTCCTGCACCCTGCATTTGATTTATTGGTGGTTTTATTTCTATTTTCATCACTTTTTCAGTGCAAATACAAACTGTCTGATCCAGTAAATGAAAAGTCATCCAGGATTGTTGAAGTAATTGTTGTAGTTGTGCTTGAAATTCTTGTGCATTTATTGGTACACTAAATATTTCTGTATTACCATCAATATAATAAAATGTTACTTGTGTAGTGGTTTCTTGGGCGTATTTAGCGAATGAACCTTTCATTATTTTGACTCCTAATTTTAACTTTTTAATTATTTTTTACTTATCTGGTTTTGTAACTATCTTTACTTTTTAACAGTAAGGCATCATGTAAAAATAAGTTGTACAAATTTTATCTGATATAGATTGTAAAATCTAGCTTCCATTTTAAAAAATGTTCAGGTTATTTTTACACGGCTCCTAATAGTTAATGAATTATTTGCTATAAGTAGGTATCCACAAAAAAGATTAACTAAAAATAAAATTTCTAACCTAACTCTAAGCTCCGCCAAACATTTGATTTGATGTGTTCTTGAGATTTTATTACATCGTGAGAAATTTTAACGTTTAGCTTACTTATACCAATTTTATGTAAAGCTGCATAGAATTATGAATTAATTTAAGCTGCCTATCTTGATATATAGTTAACTCTGATTACAAGTTTATTCTCTGCAACTTCATATTAACTTGGTATTAGCCTTGTTTAGTTTCTCAAAAGACTGATTTATTAATTAAATTATCTCCTATGAATTCTAATTGTAATTAATATAGCAATCCTACTTGAGTCCTGTACAAAATTTTAATAGATTTTAGGGAATAGAGAACAGGGAACAGGTAAGAGGTTCAGTTTTTTATATTTACTTTTTGATTACCCGCAGCCTATTGAGCATTGCTATTAGACATCTCCGATAATAAATCAAATCAATTATCGAGTATAAATCATCAATTATTTATCCCTATTCCCTATTCCCTACTCGCGACTCCCTCTTTATTACAATTAACGAATCTTTATAAATACAATAATAGCAGTTATCAACATTGCTTAAAATTAAAATTATGCTTTAGATACCTTTGAAGTATTAATAAATTTGGTGGTGGTGCATAGTAATGCTACAGAGAGTGTGGGATGTGGGGTGTGTTTGGGAAGAAATTAAAAAAATATATATTTTCACCATTATTATGCAGGACTGCCATAAATTTTACTTAAACAGGACTTACGCATTAGGAACGAGTTTTGGGCGTTTGAGATTGCGTCGCTGTCGCTTGCTATTGCAAAGCTGCGCTTTTTCGTATAGGGAATGCTCCGCAAACATGTAGGCGACAGCCGTTAGGGGAAGCTATGCGCCAGCAAAACGCAATGACATAATTTCGTTGCGAGTGCGTAAGTCCTATTAAATTTAAACTATAGCAATGTGCGCTGGCATATTTACACATTATTTTTTCTACACCTTTTCTAGACTGAACTTTGATCTGGACATTTTAACGAAGTCAGAAGTCAGAAGTCAGAAGTCAGAATTTGACGCATGTAACGGGGATTTGAGCAAGGCTCCTAAAACATAACGGCTAATCATGCCTTGCTCTAAACTCAATTATTTTGGTAAATACCTGAGTGCTCATTGCTATAAGTTCAGAATTAAATAAATCTAAATATAACAATCCTATTTTATTTGTGTAGAAAAATCTTACCGCTTTTAGGGACCCATTAACTGGGAAAAAGCAGGAATTTCCGTTTTTTTATCTACTTTTTGATTACCCACAACTTATGGGCAGATTGCTATATTTAACACAATGTACTAGGGAGTCTAGACTAAAATTTTGTGCAAGAAAGCTCCTCAAAGAATGCTTGTTAATCAGTTTTTTCAAAGTTGCCTTACCTACATTTTCCAGCTAGACGAGCTAGTACAGTCAGAAAAATATAAATACTTTAAATACTTTCATTTAATTTATTTTTGACCAATCTACTTTCTGTCTTTATACTTTTAAACTTTTTAGCTTTTTAGCTTACTAATAACTTGAATCTAGAAAAAAATTATTAAAATTTTTCGATAAAACCTACCAGTATTAGTAAAAGTTCCCTATACTCAATAAAACTTAAACCAACCTATATACAAGTAGTCGGGATGATTAAACCTATCAATACCAGCCAAACAGCTACAACTTTATTATCCTTAAATATTGCCCCAGCTCAAGTGATTCAAGGAAAAAATGTTTTAAGTAAATCAGGAGATTTAATAACCAGTCTGGGAAATCATCCTCTTATAGTTGGAGGTAATCACTCCCTCAGTATAATTAAACCCTACCTCCAACCTCTACTACAAAACCATAATTTAGAATTTACTGAGACTAACTATGGATCAGATTGTAGTGAGGAAAGTCTGGTTAATCTTCGACAAATTGTGGCTAGTAAAGAAATAGACTTAATAATTGGGACTGGTGGTGGTAAAGCTCTCGATACAGCAAAACTTCTAGCTCATCAATGTAATTTACCTGTAATTACTATTCCCACTTCAGCAGCAACTTGTGCAGCTTGGACAGCATTATCAAATATCTACTCAGAGGAAGGAGCTTTCTTATATGATGTAACTTTAGCTAGATGCCCAGACTTACTAATTCTCGATTATGAAATTATTAAAATGGGGCCATGTCGGACTTTGGTAGCTGGTATTGGTGATGCGATCGCTAAATGGTATGAAGCATCAGTTAGCAGTGGCCATTCAAAACAAACAATGACCATTGCTGCTGTTCAACAAGCAAGAGTTTTAAGAGATATCCTTTTCCAAAAATCAACTGCTGGCTTACAAAAACCAGGAGGAGAAATCTGGCAAGAAGTTGTAGATGCAACAGTATTATTAGCTGGTTTAATCGGGGGTATTGGTGGGGCGCAATGTCGAACTGTAGCAGCCCATGCTATTCATAATGGCCTAACTCATTTATCAGGAAGTCATGGCACATTACATGGGGAAAAAGTTGCTTATGGGATATTGGTCCAACTCAGATTAGAAGAAATGTTACAAGGCAATCAATTAGCTGTTACTGCTAGACAACAACTGTTAAAATTCTATGATGAGATTGGTTTACCAAAAACCTTGGGTGACTTAGGATTGAAAGAAATTACCTTATCTGAATTGTGGCGTGTGGCTGAAGTTGCTTGTAATCCAAATTCTGACATTCATAGATTACCATTTAGAGTAGTTCCAGAGGAATTAGTAGCAGCAATGGTTTCCACAACAGCACAACTGGAGCTAGAAAAACAAAATTTGGGAACTAACTAATTCAGATGTTGATATTACAATTAAGACTAAGCTTTAGCTAATTCATCGACCAGTTTCAAAGCATAATTTTCAATTTGGTGTGAATTGAAGTTTGAAGTCGCTCAAATCTGACTTCTGAACTTTTTGAATTGTGACTTCCATGAAACTGTATGAGAAATCTTAGCCATAGAGATGGCCTCTTCAAATTCCCAATTGCTTTTTAAAATAATATGTATTGGATTAACCCAGCAGACAGGATACAAGCACTACCACCTTATGTTTTTGCCCGCTTAGATGAACTAAAAGCTCGCGCCAGTGAACAAGGGCTAGATTTAATTGACTTGGGAATGGGAAACCCTGATGGAGCTACACCTCAACCTGTTGTAGAGGCTGCTATTGTTGCTTTACAAGATTCTACTAATCATGGTTATCCACCTTTTGAGGGGACTGCTAGTTTCCGCAAAGCAATTACTGATTGGTACAATCGTCGCTATGGTGTGAAACTCGATCCAGACGGTGAAGCTTTACCACTTTTGGGTTCAAAAGAAGGCTTGACTCACTTAGCTTTAGCATATATAAATCCAGGAGATTTAGTTTTAGCACCTAATCCTGCTTATCCAGCACATTTTCGGGGTCCTTTAATTGCTGGAGGTAAGGTTCATAGTATTTTACTGAAACCAGAAAATAATTGGATTATTGATTTAGGAGATATTCCCGATAGTATTGCAGAGCAGGCCAAAGTTTTCTTTTTTAATTATCCTAGTAATCCCACTGGCGCTACTGCTCCACGAGAATTTTTTGAGGATATTGTTGCTTTTGCGAAAAAGTATGAAATTTTGCTGGTTCACGACCTATGTTATGCTGAGTTGGCTTTTGATGGTTATCAACCTACCAGTTTATTAGAAATTCCTGGAGGAAAAGATATTGGTGTAGAGTTTCACACTATGTCTAAAACTTATAATATGGCTGGTTGGCGAGTAGGTTTTGTGGTGGGCAACTCTAATATTATTCAAGGGTTACGGACTTTGAAGACTAATTTGGATTATGGTTTATTTGCTGCTTTGCAGTTAGCAGCTAAGACTGCTTTGCAGTTGCCGGATGAGTATTTATATGAGGTGCAAAAACGTTATAGTCAACGTCGAGATTTTCTGATTCAAGGTTTGGGGAGGTTAGGTTGGAATGTGCGAAAAACCATGGCAACTATGTATTTATGGGTTCCCTGTCCACCAGGAATAGGTTCTACTGATTTTGCTTTGTCTGTATTACAGAAAACTGGAGTGGTGTTAACTCCGGGAAATGCTTTTGGTAGTGGGGGTGAGGGTTATGTGAGGATGAGTTTAATTGCTGAGTGTGAACGTTTGGGTGAAGTGCTACGTCGGTTTGAGCAAGCAGGTATTTGTTATCAATAATATAAATATAGTTATTTCAAATCAGGATGAAACACTTTTTTGACTGAAACCCTTTCAAGGAGAGAAACACTGGTCCTAGTCTTATTCACAATGGCTATATCATCTCCGGTAGGATAGTTTATGTATAGAATTAAGTTTCAATTGAAAGAAACCTTTCTGGAGAACCTTCTCGACTATAGCTTCCTTTAAGCAAAGTAGAAATATTCCAGTGGACATAATATAACAGGAAAGCAAAAAGGTGAGAGTATTTTATTATCTTTATAGAACCCCTGAAGGTATCTCCAGAAAAGAGGGAATAGGGAGTAGGGAATAGGGAGTAGGGAATAGGGAGTAGGGAATAGGGAATAGGGAGTAGGGAATAGGGAATAGGGAATAGGGAATAGGGGGAAAAATACCTGAAGATCTTTTTGATTATTGTTTATGTCTATAGAACTCAATGGCTAGAACCCTTGGTAATTCAGGGTATCTGCCTTTTTGACGTAAAATCCTTTGCCGATATATATTTGAGCCTGTTTTCTAGCTCTATTTTGTTTAAGTCCGGTTAGAGTCTTTCTATGTAGAAAGGTGACTGTACAAAACTCCATCACTCTAGTTTTCAAAGTGCAAAGGATACAGTTAAGTAGTGGTACTTAGATATTTTATATTAGAAAAAACTCCTTAAAGTCAGTCTAGACAAGGGAACTACGTCTATTATCTAAAAATGGCTAGAACCCTTGGTAATTCAGGGTATCTGCCTTTTTGACGTAAAAGCCTTTGCCAGTATATATTTGAGCCTGTTTTCTAGCTCTATTTTGTTTAAGTCCCAGTAGCTATAGGTTTTTAGAGCGGTTGAAGACCTTTTCACTGTTTCCATCATAATAAAAATTCCCCCTGAACGGGGGAAACTTCCAACCGAATTTTCCGGTAAATTAATACTTGTTGTTGCGAGAGAATTTCCGATTTCCACCACCATTAGATTCCTTTGGTTTGGCTTTATTGACTCTCATATCGCGGCCCATCCAACTTGCACCATCTAAAGCATCAATTGCTTTTTCTTCATCTTCCTCAGTTGTCATTTCTACAAAACCAAAACCACGAACTCTCCCTGTTTCCCGGTCTACAGGTAAATGAACTCTTGTTACTTCTCCATATTCTGCAAATACTGCATTTAAGTCTTCTTGTGTGACGTCGTAGGATAAGTTACCCACATATATTGACATAAAATGTCTCCTAAATTAGTCAAGATACAAACAATAGAGTTCGGAGACAAGTCTGTAAAGAAAAACTGGAAAACGCCCATCGAACTTAAACAGGTCCTCGAAACCGATACGATATTCTACTGATTCAATTGTATCATACCACAATCTCAATTGAGTAAAAGTAACAAAAATAAAGTTTTTACAAAAATTAATTTGTCTATATTAGGTCGTGTCATCAATTAAATTTGAAAGTGCTGTGTGGCAATAGTTTTGGGCTTTTGGCATTTAAAAACTCTAAACGCTAAAAACCTTGACTGGTAAAGCTTCAGATGTCTAATTGATGACACACCCTAGGAATCCTATTTTATTTGTGGATAAAAATCTTATTACTTTTAGGGAACAGGGAATAAGGAACAGGGAAGAGTTTTAGCTTTTTTATTTACTTTTTGATTTGTTGCAACCTATGCGCTGATTGCTATATAATCCATTGGGTATCTTTAGTCCATCATTAATTTTTTTCACTTCATAAGCCAGGAACAGAGACCTAGAAGTTATCAAAATATCGGGAAAAAATAGGAAATCTATGTTCAAAATACTCTTTACATTCTCGACATTCAACACTCTTCCCAGACTTACCTCCTCATACTTTTTGATTGGGTGCATCTCCAGAAAAGAGGGAGTAGGGAATAGGGAGTAGGGAGTAGGGGGCAAACATAGAGAGTATATATAGTCATTCTGAATAAGACTGGGACGAGTGTTTCTTTACCTATAAAGGGTTTCAGCCAAAAAAGTGTTTCATCCTTATTTGAAATGACTATAGTAGGATACCGGAGGATGATTTTTGATTATTGTTGATGTCTATCACTTATCAATGCTACAGATGTTGATTTTTGAGGAGTGGAATTGTCTGTGAGAATTAGGCAAGGCTCGATAAATTGGTAAAAAATACTCCTACCTCCCTCCAATACTACATCTCCCCACACCCCCCACACTTTCCACACTTTCCACACTTCCCACACTCCCTTTTCATAGTTCCCTTCAGGGGTTCTATAGAAGTCATTTAGTATCTCCGCAAAGAAGAGAGTTTTTGCCAAAGCAGTCAGGAGTAAGTAGGGGTAATTTCTTACAGAATGCTCAGAAGGAAATTACCCATACAGGAGTCAGAAGATTGAGAAATAAAATTAGGGGGAAAAAACTGGAAAGCCAAACATCTTTAATAGGGAAGTTGAAAGTTAATCTGAATTTATCTAATAAAAATAGAGAAAACTTTACCAAGAAAAACACCAGTCACTCAATCAGATATTTTAGGAAAAGTCTAAGCTGACTCATGTTTTTTATGCCAAGCTGGATGCCATAACAACTCAGCAGTAGAACGTTTTTCTACCATTTCTTTGGTGATAGTGCAAAGTTTAACATCTTGACGGGATGGTAATTCGTACATAATATCTAACATTAATTCTTCTAAAATACCTCGTAATGCTCTCGCTCCTGTTTTACGTCTATATGCTTCTTGGGCGATCGCTTTGAGAGCTTCTTTCTCAAACTCTAACTTCACATTATCCATCTTTAATAATTTTTGATACTGTTTAACTAAAGCATTTTGTGGTTCGGTTAATATTTTCATTAATGCAGTTTCATCTAATGGATCGATTACTGACAATACTGGCATTCTGCCAATAAATTCTGGAATCAAGCCAAACTTCACTAAGTCATCTGGTTCTACATTTTTAAGTATATTAATATTATTACGTTTTTCCTTGGATGGTAAAGTGATACTAGGTTGGTTAATGTTTTCTGCCTGAATAAAACCTAATGATTTTTTGCCCTGTCGTTGCTCAACAATTTTTTCTAGACCAACAAAAGCACCACCACAAATAAACAAAATTGAGCTAGTATCAAGTTGAATAAAGTCTTGATAGGGATGCTTACGCCCGCCTTGTGGAGGAACATTGACTATTGTCCCTTCTAATATTTTTAATAAAGCTTGTTGTACACCTTCTCCTGAGACATCTCGTGTAATGGAGGTATTTTCACTTTTACGAGAAATTTTATCTATTTCGTCTATGTATATAATTCCTCTTTGAGCTGCCTCTATGTCCAAGTCTGCTACTTGTAGTAACCTTAACAAAATATTTTCTACATCATCTCCAACATAACCAGCTTCAGTTAAGGTAGTTGCATCTGCTACAGCAAATGGCACATCTAGTAGCTGCGCTAGAGTCTGGGCTAACATTGTCTTACCACAACCTGTTGGCCCCATCAATAGAATGTTAGATTTTTGTAGTTCTACATCAGATTCAAAATTTTTATCGGAATTATTTTTTGTTTGGCAACTTAGGCGTTTGTAGTGATTGTATACTGCTACTGACAGTATTTTTTTTGCTTGATGTTGTCCAATTACATGATCGTCTAAATATTGCTTAATCTCTGTAGGTTTAGGAACTTTTTCTAAAGTTTTTTTCTGTTTAGTTGAATGCTTGGTATTTTCTAATTGTGATTCGATTAAACCTCTTGATGTCGTATTTTTGCTGGTGTCAAAAAATTCTTCTTCTAATATCTCATTACACAGTTCTACACATTCATCACAAATGTAAACTCCTGGACCTGCTATTAATTTGCGTACTTGATCTTGGGATTTACCACAAAATGAGCATTTAAGATGAGAATCGTATCTGGACATACTTGCTTATTTTTCCTTAATAATTTTGATCTTCTCTATATATATGAAGGAAGGGGTTAAATACTTCTATTGAGGCATTAGTGGTTGTAGTTTAACTCCTTACTTTGGTTATATAAAATATAATTTTACAGCTTCTATCTTCCTCAATTATATATGTTTTTCCATATTCTGATTTTTGATAATTGGGATTGAAATAATTTCTCATTTAATTGAGATATCGAGAGTATTTAAGAGATAGAAAAATATGGCCTTGTTTGTGCTATATCAAAAAAATCAATTTCCTCTGATCATTATAATTGTAGTTTTGATACTGATTAAGATACTTGCCAAATTTATCTGTTTTCTTTCTGGATTTTCTAAACTGATGATATTTTAGTAAGCTTATAGGTTAAAAAGATTTGTTAAGCATAAAATTCTGAAATTTTTATCAAGTAGCTAGTGCCGCTACGCGGAAGTCAGAAGTCAGAATTCAGAAGTTAGAAGTATTGATTAGTAAGACTTTCAGGATTTTGTAACTGGTCACTTATTTCTGCTATCCTGCACTAGGCATAAATATAAGGTTCAACCCGAAAACTTAAATCTGCTATAACCAGTAATTTACAAGGTTTAGGATTGTTTTTTTGATTCCGCCCACATAAATAAAAAAAGCAATTTGAATAAAGATAATAAACTTATATGATATGATTATATTCTTGTGTTGGTTCTAACGGGGGTCAGCCGTTAGATTTAGAGGGGAAAGTTTGGTGGAAATCCAACGCTGTCCCGCAACTGTAAGTAAAATTACCTTAGATTTTATATCTAACAAGTTTATAAGTCTAAAAATTTTCTCAAGCCAGAATGCCCGCCAACATTTTCAAACTAACTAATAATTAAGAAATACATCTGCGAGGTACGGATGATATCTAAACATAGCAAAAATAGAGAAATTAACCTGGTAAATCAATTTCCAAAAATTAGGGAAATTTTCATACTGGCAACTTTAATTTTTTTCACCACAATAGAATCAGCAATGGCTCACCATCCAATGGGGGGTAAAACACCAAGTAATTTCTGGGAAGGTTTATTATCCGGTATGGGACATCCCATAATTGGAATAGATCATTTGGCTTTCGTGGTGGCAGTCGGATTAATAGCAGCAACAATCCCTAATGGTATATCAATACTAGCATCTTTTCTCGCTACAGGAATGCTAGGAACAGGTCTTCATCTTCTCAGTATTGATTTGCCTTTAACAGAAATAGCGATCGCCTTTTCAGTAGTTACTTTTGGTCTAATGTTAGCTTTTAAACAAAAGCTAAATACTTTATTGTTAATTATTTTGGCTGGTATTGCTGGTATATTTCATGGTTATGCTTATGGAGAAGCAATTATTGGTGCAGAAATGGCTCCGTTATTTTCATATTTATTAGGCTTTACTGCTATTCAATTATTCATAGCATTATTGGCAATGAAATTTACTCAATTAATAAGTAATTATTGGCAAAATCAATTCTTTGCTTTAGTTCGTTTTTTGGGTTTAGCCATAAGTGCTATTGGAGTGGTATTTTTCACAAGTGCTATCTTGTAGCTCAGATAATACTTTTCAAGTTAGTCAGGTACATTTATTTTAGCTTTTCTGAATGACAGTATGATTTGAGGATTCAGGAGATAGAAAGAAGTATTTTATTAACCCTTGAGTAGTGACTCTATTTCATCTAATTAATTACTCTGAATTTTTCAAAATAATTTTTTCTAAAACCCTGAATCTTAAGGCCCAATTGTTTGGGAAGGTTTCTCAAAATCCTAATTAAAAAAACAACTTCTGACTTTGTTAACAAAGGTCTTAGCTATGATAGCTAAAATCCGCAAGGTAGTTATTTTTTTCCTTTATATTCCTTG
Organism: Trichodesmium sp.; assembly: GCA_051439685.1. Taxonomy (GTDB): domain Bacteria; phylum Cyanobacteriota; class Cyanobacteriia; order Cyanobacteriales; family Microcoleaceae; genus Trichodesmium. The sequence continues at coordinate 3,378 of JBFRWR010000028.1, read as the reverse complement.
TTTAAGGTCTTTATTGAAGAAAGTTTTAGGTTGTATGTTTTCTTTAATTTAATTGCGATGAAACTCCAATCAATTTTACACACCCCAAGTGACTGTGAAGTTTTTGAACAGATTACTCTTAAATTAATATTAGGAAAAATAGATTTTCTACACTAAGACTTGACGAACTACAGTCATCCAAAAATCAAACTAGAGGAACAATAAAAGCTAAAATTTTCTACCTAACTACTTTATATATGAGAATTGCTGTACCACAATTCAATTGATTCCTACAAATTATCAAAAAAAAATAAAATGTCAACGTCACATACTCTATTTGTTTGTACTACTTGTGCCAGTGTTTGGCAAGATGGAAAAAGACAAGGTATTAGTGGGGGGGAAAAACTACTGAAACAACTTTCCAAACATCATCAAAATTGGCAATTAAGTAATAGCTTTTGCATCAAACCAGTGGAATGTATGAGTGCTTGTAGTCACTTTTGTGCTGTTTCTTTTGCTGCTTCTGGTAAGCATACTTATGTATTTGGAGATATACCTTATCAAACTGAAACTATTTCTGAAATGTCAGAAGCAATATTAGAATGTGCCAGTCTTTATTATTCTAAACCTGATGGATTATTGTCTTGGTCTGAACGACCTGAAAAACTAAAAAAAGGTGTTTTGGCAAGAGTTCCACCGTTAACTTTTCCAGAGACTTAAGAAAGATTTTTAAATGTTAGTTTTCTTTCTCTTAAAACCAGTTTATATGGCTATATTTGAATAAATCAGAAGTCAGAATTCAGAATTCAGAAGTTAAATTTCTAGTTAAGGATGCTCACTAGCAGCTATAAGAAATTAGGAGGAAGATTAGCTAATGTGCAATAAATTTAACTTCTAATTTTTCCTGAATATTTCATTATGATTTATCTTTCCAAGACAATAAGTTAATGGCTAAGAATTTTATAGCTGAAAGCTGAAATTTGTCAGCTAAATTCTTATTTCATTTATTTATTTTTTCTCTCCCTTTTCTTGATTCTCAGTTGTGTCAAAAAACTCTCAATAAATAGTAATAAAATTATGAGTGCTAAAATTCCAGTTACTGTAATTACAGGTTTTCTTGGTAGTGGTAAAACTACGACAATTCGCCATTTATTACAAAATAATCAAGGTCGTCGTATTGCTGTTTTAGTTAATGAATTTGGCGAAGTTGGTATAGATGGAGAGTTACTACGTTCCTGTCAAGTTTGTGATGATGAAGATGTTAATAATAATATTGTTGAACTAACGAATGGTTGTCTTTGTTGCACTGTGCAAGAAGAATTTTTTCCGACTATGCAAGAATTATTAAAACGTCGAGAAAAAATTGATTCTATTTTAATAGAAACTTCTGGGTTGGCATTACCAAAACCTTTGGTACAAGCATTTCGTTGGCCGGAAATTAAGACTTCTGCTACGGTGGATGGAGTTGTGACTGTTGTTGATTGTGAGGCAGTGGCAAATGGTAGTTTGGTTGGGGATATTGATGCTTTGGAAGCTCAACGTCAAGCTGACCCAAATTTAGACCATGAAACACCTATTGAGGAGTTATTTGAAGACCAGTTGGCTTGTGCTGATTTGGTGTTATTAACTAAGGTTGATTCGGTGGATGAAGCTACTTCTAATAAGGTGCAAAATTGGTTGAAGGAACAGTTGCCTAAAACTGTTAAGATAGTTCCTTGTATTGGAGGGGAAATTAATCCTGATTTATTGTTGGGTTTTAATGCTGCTGTTGAGGATAATTTAGATTCTCGTCCTAGTCACCATGATACGGAGGAGGAACATGAACATGATGATGAAGTTAATTCTGTAAATTTAATTTTAGAGCAAGAGTTTGAACCAAAGGAGTTAGTTGAAAAGTTAAAAGGTTTAGTGGCAAATTATGAGATTTATCGAATTAAAGGTTTTGTGGTAGTGCCAAATAAGTCTATGCGTTTGGTTTTGCAGGGGGTAGGCGATCGCTTTGATTATTTTTATGACCGTCTTTGGCAAAAAGATGAGATTAGGGAAACTAAGTTGGTGTTAATTGGTAAGTTTCTACAAAGAGAAAAGATTCAGTTGGAGTTGAGTAATAACTTTTCTAATTAAGTTAAATATTTTATCCCCTTTTTGGGGGATATATAATATATAAATAGGGCTTGCTGAAGAAGTCTTTTAGTATTGGTATAAGAGTGATTTTTATCTAAATTTTGAGCAAAAAATCATAAATTTTTGAACCTTTTTGACCTAAAAGTTTGTACTTTTTCCAAACCTAAAAAGCCACTTAGCTTTATCTTTCAAGGCTTTTATATTTAATCAGCAAGCTCTAAATATTTTATTCTCGGCATTTAATTTTAGAGGTGGAAATTTCAACTAAAAGAGTTAGTTGAGCGATCGCTTAATTTTTTTCTTTCTACTTTAATATTTTTTTGTTGAATAAAAAGTCTAGCGTATGGGCGAGTACCACCGAATAACATAATTGTATCAGAGTTGATTTGAGGATGCAACCTAATTTTCCTTTCCACTGGGGAAATTTTTTAGAGCTTTAGAAAATGACAATCTGTGTCTGTGAAGGAGAAATTTTTCTATTCTCATCCTATAGAGGTAGGGTCGGTATATTTCTCTCGATTAACTAAAAGAGTGAGTAATTACTATTTGCCTATCTCAGAGGATTTCCTTTTCCTTTCTAGTGGCGATCGCTTGATTTTTTTTCTTTCTACTTTAATATTTTTTGCGTTGAATAAAAAGTCTAGCGTATGGGCGAGTGCCATCCAACAACATAATTGTATCAGAGTTTATTTGAGGATGCAACCTCATTTTCCTTTCCACCGGGGCAATTTTTTAGAGCTTTAGAAAATGAAATGTTTTGTGATTGTAGTTTAGTAATCTGGGTTTTGCGAGGTAGTGAAGCTCAACCTACTGCTAATTTTTGTCTTGATTTTTTCAGAAATTGAAAAGAATCAGACAATCTTTCAACAAACCTACTAAGGAAAACAAATTTCGCCTAAGTTTCATAAATTTCAAATTAGCAGAAATTCAAATTTACTGTTTGATATAAGGTGATAGTTCATCCCACAAATTCGGAAAACTAGATCGAAAAGAATCAGGTTTAGCCATTTCCATATCTATGTATTCAAATCCTGGAGCAACAGATTCTCCAAGTAAACCAAATTCACCTTCTTCAAGTATTGCTGTTTTCCAACAACCTCCTGGTACTAATAGTTGAGGAACATGACCTTTAGTAACATCAAAGCCAAGTTTAAATTTTGACAATTTTCCTTGTGGGTCAACAATTAAATAAGTTATGGGAAAACCAATGTGAAAATAATGAATAATATCTGATTTATTTTTATGTAAGTAGTTAATTGGGCGGTCATCAGTGAG
>JBFRWR010000027.1:0-16673 GCA_051439685.1 Trichodesmium sp. | reverse complement strand
ATTTTCGAGGTACGGCGGTCCTTGGTTTTGTTTTCCTTGACCGTTATTAATACTTTAGCTACTTTATTTCGTTTTGTAAAGGGTTTTAATAATAATGTTTTTTAAGTTAGTTATAAGTTTTTTTTATATAAAGAAGGGCCAGATTTATCAAAACTCAAAAAACTGAAAATTTATCTATAATGAAGTGACTGTGACGGAAAAATTTAGGTCTCAAGCCTCCTATTTTAAGAGGATAAAAAAAGAATATTCCCTATTTCAAGCCTCTTGCTTTCCTACGGAATGCTGCGCAAACAGCTAAAGGTACTGATAACTGAAATGACACCTTTTCCAGAATGATCGAGATTATACAGCGGATTTTGTTTAAGTAAGAGATTCCTTTTACAGTCATCTTGCCTGTGCTACATCTGCTGTCAACAAAATTATTTGTCTGCTTCGCAAACCCTTTCAGTCTCAATGAGGAAAATATGTGGTAGGGGATCAGCAAAGTGTAGGATCAGTAAGTATGGCTGGCCAATATAATCTCAAAGCACTGATATCTAACTAAAGGTTAAGCGGATTTTGGTACGAAAAAAGTGCAAATTTTTCAGCCTTTAAGACTAAAAAGTTAGGATAGAAGGTAGACTTGCACAATTTAAAGATACAGCTACAATTATTCCTCCTAGTTTCGGAGGTCTTCCTACACGTCCTACCCTCCCCACACTTCCTTGACACACTACCAAATATGTTGTACTGCTTAATACCATGTCTGGATAATTAGTGATAAAAAAACTTTCTCCTTTTTTTCTTCTTTCTTCAATTCTGACTAATGGCTCCTGACTCCTAAGTAGTTTATTTATAACTTTTCAACCGGACATTATATAAGTTCTAAGCAGTTTATATTTGATGATATTAAAGTAGGGAAGTTCCATGAAACATCCCTACTTTGGTTTTAGTTTTGACTTGTATAGTTATATTGAAATTTGTTCAATTATCTAACTTTAGTATTTAGCCCCTCCAACTTTGCAACCTCAAACCTGGTCTTCAAGACAGAATCAGGATTCAAACTAATAGAATCAATTCCCAAGTCCACTAACAATTTAGCAAATTCAGGATGGTCGCTTGGTGCTTGACCACAAATGCCAATCTTAGAACCGCAGTCATGAGCAATGGTAATCGCAATTTGCATCATCCGACGTACTGCATCATGGCGTTCATCAAAAATATCCGCCACCAATGCTGAATCTCTGTCTAAACCTAATACTAACTGAGTCAAATCATTAGAACCAATAGAAAAACCATCAAATACCTGAGCAAACTGTTCGACCAAAATCACATTACTGGGTAACTCACACATTACATAAACCTGCAAACTATTTTTACCCCGCTCCAAACCATACTTAGCCATTTCCGCTAATACCTTCATCCCTTCTTGAGGGGTACGACAAAACGGAATCATCGGTATCACATTTGCCAATCCCATTTCATCTCGCACTCGCTTCATTGCCACACATTCTAAACCAAATGCTTCCCGATATTTAGGATGATAATAACGAGAGGCACCGCGCCAACCTATCATCGGGTTTTCTTCATCAGGTTCAAACTGTTTGCCACCTAATAAGTTTGCATATTCATTACTCTTAAAATCACTCATCCTTACAACAACAGGTTTCGGATAAAAGGCAGCAGCGATCGCTCCAATACCATAAACTAGGCGATCGATAAAGAAATCTGCCTTGCGTTCGTACCCGACTGTCAACTCAGAAATCTTTGCTTTTTCAACCTCATCTACTACTTGATCAAAATGTAGCAATGCCAGGGGATGCACCCCAATATGATTAGCAATTACAAACTCTAACCGCGCTAAACCAACACCATCAGAGGGAATTGCCGATAAGCGAAAAGCTTCTTCTGGGTTGCCCACATTCATCAAAATCCGAGTCCGAGTTTCGGGTATATCATCCAATACAGTTTCCACAACCTCAAATGGCAACAAACCCTCATAAACCATTCCCACTTCTCCGTCAGCACAGGAAACAGTTACTTCCTCATCCGTTTCTAATAATTGAGTCGCATTATCACAACCAACTATTGCTGGAAGACCCATTTCCCGCGCAATAATAGCAGCATGACAAGTACGACCACCTTGATTAGTAACTATCGCGCTAGCTTTTTTCATAATTGGTTCCCAGTCGGGGTCAGTTTTATTCGTGACTAATACTTCTCCTGCTTGAAATTCACCAATTTGAGCTGGATCAAGAATTACACGGACTTTTCCTTGACCGATCGCTTGACCAACTGCGCGACCTGTGACTAAAACTTTTCCCCTATCCTGCAACTGATAACTATGCAGTATATTTCCATATTTTTGAGATTGTACTGTTTCTGGTCGTGCTTGCACTATATATAAGGTGTCAGTCATCCCATCTTTTGCCCACTCAATATCCATAGGGGTATAATGACCATGCACCTGTGAATAGTGGTCTTCAATAATTATTGCCCACTGAGCAAGTTGGAGAATTTCATCGTCGCTAAGAGCAAACTGCTGTTGCTTTTGTTGTGGTACAGGAACATTTTTGGTGGCGTTACCACCGTCGTAAACCATTTTGACGGCTTTACTGCCAAGACGTTTGTTGAGAATACTGGGGAAACCTTCTCTAAGGGTTGGTTTAAATACTAGATATTCGTCAGGATTAACTGCACCTTGAACAACATTTTCTCCTAAACCGTAAGCTGCCGTGACTAGAGCAGCATTTTTGAATCCTGTTTCTGTGTCAATGGAAAACATCACACCAGACGTGGCGAGGTCTGAACGCACCATTTTTTGAATACCTACAGCGAGGGCAACATCAAAGTGGTCAAAACCTTTGATAGTACGGTACGAAATAGCGCGGTCTGTGAATACTGAAGCAAAACATTTGTGCGCTGCCTTAAGTACATTTTTGATACCGTAAATATTGAGATAAGTTTCCTGCTGTCCAGCAAAACTAGCATCGGGCAAGTCTTCAGCAGTAGCACTGGAACGTACCGCAACTTCTGTATCTTGACCGTAGAGGTAGCACATAGTTTCATAGCTAAGAGCGATCGCCTTTTCTAATTCTATGGGAAATGGTGTATTCATTATTAATGACCGCGCTTTTTTACCCCGCTGTTGTAAATTTTTGATGTCTTCAACGTCAAGGTCAGCAAATAGTTGACGCAATTTTGCTTCTAAACCAGCAGTTTTGATAAAGTAACGGTAAGCGTAAGCAGTGGTTGCAAAACCATTAGGTATCTTGATCCCTTTAGGAGTAAGTTGTTGCATCATTTCCCCTAGAGAAGCATTTTTTCCTCCTACCAATGGGATATCGTTAATTCCAACTTCATCAAACCATAATATTAAAGATTTTCCTTTAGCAGATGCAGTCCTTTTTTGAATTGTTAATATGTTTGTCATTGCTTTAAAGTCTCCTAAAAATAAGCTGTTTCATCCCGTACAGCTTTGCCAAAAATGTCACAATTTCAGCTCATCCTTAAATATTTTAAGCTGTCTTTGATTGTATTTTTTTAATATTAGAGATTATACACTAAATTGATCCCTAATAACTAATTGTCGATTTATATTAATTTATTGCCCATATTTATTGTTAAATTGATTATTTAAAAGTTTTTTATCTACATATATATTAATTATTATTCGGGAAAACGACAACATTTACCAAGTATGTACCTTAATTACTAAAAAGAAAAAAATGTTGCCTGGCATAGAAGATATTTATTTATTACAAAAAATGAAGAAGTCTAATAATTAAAAAAGGGGGGTTTTACAACCGTAATTTTAGTTATACACTTTCCTGAAAGGTTTATTTACTGGAAAATAAGCATACAAATGAAATAATTTTTAACCCTCTTTCTGATTCCTCTAATATTCTCTAAGAATTAATATCATGTCCGGGTAATCAGCGATCAAAAATTTTTATTTGTAGTAGAGCTTTAGCCCTAATTAGGGTGAGCTGAAAAAGTCTTTTTTCAAGAGGAGTGTAGCGAGGGAGTAGGGGAATAGGGGAGTAATTTTTTTGCTTAACTCTTGCCCAAAATCCTAACTTTTTGAGGATAAAAAGCTGAAAACTAGGTACTTTTTCCATACCTAAAATGACCAAAATGTTTATCTGTAAATGCTTTGATATTTAATAAGCAATCCCTAATTTATAGATATGGCTAAAGCCCTACTAGGAACTTTAATTATAATAGGACTTACGCAGCACAAGGTATTTCCGTCATTGCGACCGATAGGGAAGCAATCTCAAATCCCAGTTTTTCCTACCTTATGCGTAAGTCCTGTATAATTAAACCTATTTAACTGGATATGATCTAAGTTAATAATTTAGTATTTTTTCACCTCAATAATTAGGCTAAAATCAGCTATATATATCTATAAAAATATTAGACATCTCCGATAAGAAAAAATCAAATCAACTATTGTAGAGAAACCATCAATTATTTCCCCCTACTCCCTACTCCCTACTCCCTAATGATGAGAATGATGTTGACTAACTAGACGTAACAACCATAAAGCAACAATAATACCCACAAATTCAGCAGCAATGGTACTTAACATTGCTTGTATCCCTACCATATCTAACGGTACAACTAAACTACCTCTATTAATCAGAGCTTGCTGACTACCTGGAGATGTAATACTCAAAGCACCTTGAGGAATAGATAACATTTGCCATAACAGAGTTGCCACTTTACCCATACCAACTATTATTGCACAAAGCATTCCTAAAATATTAGCAATTAACCCAATCCATAAACATTCAATCACCTCTGCTTTTGGAGGGCGCATTTGAGGGTTTTCTAGCTTTTCCGATAACTGTACATAACGAAAACACCAGTAAATAGTAAAAATAAGTGCTAAAAGACAACCAAACGCTAAAAATTCTCCTATGTATAAATTTCCTGGTCTAGTATAGTTAGGATTATTAGTAAAAAATAGAGCAAATATTAAAATGATAATGGGAATAAAAGCAAATACTATTTGCACCCAAAAACCAACCCAACCTAATCGTTTAAAAGCTAAAGCAATTTGTTGCACAGTTATTGAAGATGAGTCTGGCATTAAAAAATTAAACATGGCCACTGATACCTATCAAGAAATAGTATAACTTTGTTAAATTCAGAAAATTTTGATTATAATAAAATACTTATAACATATAAAATATCTGAAAATAAAGGCCACATTTTGGTGGCTAGGAGTGCCTATCGAAACCATCTACGGAAATTTACAAGGTCTGAAGTCTAGCCAACTTAAACAACTGCAAAAGTTGTACCATCAGCGACTGCCGGGCGATCGCTTAACTACCTCCGAATTTGCTCAAAGAGTCGCTGCTATCAGTACAGAAGTTGGCCAACCAATCTGTGTTTATCTTAATCGTAGGGGACAAGTTATTCGGGTGGGAATTGGCACACCTCGCCAAACCCAAATTCCCCCCCTGGAATTACCCCGCTATGGTTCAGGTCGTCTTAGTGGTATTCGTTGTATTGCTACTAACCTGAAAGCAGAAGCACCTGCGGAAGCTGCTCTGACGGCAATGGTAATTCAACGACTTGATGCTCTAGTGATGTTAACCCTGACAGGTGAAGGGTTTAAACGTCGGGGTGGTGGAGCTACAGGTTATATTAAACAAGCTTACCTGGCTCACCTGTTACCTATTCCTACACATGAACGTGAGAATAGTGATATTCAAGAGCTGAAGTTTTGGAGTGTGTCACCTCCTTTCAGTCTTGATATGCTTGCCAAACAAGACTTTATCGACTTAATTGATGGACTAGAAGCAGAATTTCAACGAGAATTTATTGCTCAAGAAGTTGATTCTGACCAAGACCTAGTGCTGCTAGTGGGGCTAAAAATAGATAAAATGAGTAATCAGCAATTTGCAGATGGATTGGCAGAAGTAGCTCGACTTGTTGATACTGCTGGAGGTCAGGTGTTAAAGACAGTACATCAGAAGCGATCGCATCCCCATCCCCAGACAGTTGTAGGAGAGGGTAAAGTTCAAGAAATTGCTCTTAATGTTCAAACTGTAGGAGCGAATTTAGTTGTATTTGACCGCGACCTCTCCCCTGCTCAAGTACGCAACCTAGAAACGAAAATTGGTGTTAGAGTTGTAGACCGCACCGAAGTTATTTTGGATATTTTTGCCCAACGCGCTCAATCTCGCGCCGGAAAGTTGCAAGTTGAATTGGCTCAACTAGAATATACTATTCCTCGTCTGACTGGTAGAGGTGAAGCGATGTCTCGTCTTGGTGGTGGTATTGGTACGAGGGGACCTGGTGAAACTAAGTTAGAAACAGAACGTCGGGCAATTAACGCACGGATATCTCGGTTGCAGAAAGAGGTTAATCAGTTACAAGCGCACCGTTCCCGTCTAAGGCAACATCGTCAACGTCAAGAAGTACCAACTGTGGCAATAGTTGGATATACTAATGCTGGGAAGTCTACATTATTAAATACTCTGACTAATTCAGAAGTTTATGCAGCAGATAAATTGTTTGCTACTCTAGACCCTATTACTCGTCGTCTGAGTGTTCCTGATACTGTTACTGGTAAACCAACTACAATTGTAATTACTGACACTGTAGGATTTATTCACGAACTTCCCCCTACTTTGATGGATGCTTTCCGAGCAACTCTGGAAGAAGTGACAGATGCAGATGCGTTACTTCATGTAGTAGACATATCTCATCCTGCTTGGCAAAGTCAAATACGTTCTGTAATGACTATTTTGGCGGAAATGCCAGAAACTCCAGGACCTGCTTTAATTGCTTTTAACAAAATTGATGAAGTAGATGGAGATACTCTAAGATTTGCTAACGAAGAATATCCGATGGCTGTGTTTATTTCTGCTGCAAAAGCTCTGGGTTTAGAAACTTTGCGTCAACGACTAGCGCAACTTATTGATTATGTTATTGCTTCTTGAAAAAGAAAACAAGAGTTATTTCAGTTACAGCGTTTTCCCTTGTTCTACCAATTGCCAAAAGTAATGCTATACTTCAGCTTGACTTCAGAAGTCAAATAGTTACCAAAATTCAAAGTCTGTTTTTGACAATTATTAGTCTTTTATATCATGTCCGGATAATTAATGATAAAAAACTTCTGACTCCTGAGTTCCGGTTCCCCTCCACGGTCGGGTTTAGGGGTGGGTTGATATCATGTCCGTTTGTGTCGTTTGTGTAAAAGTCAGCGTGGATATCTACAGGAAACTTAAGTTTTTTTCTTACCTGTTGCCTGTTGCCTGTTGCCTGTTGCCTATTTACTATACAAGACCGATGCTACCGGACATGATATGACTCTGCGTCTGGTGCGTCTCCTGTCTCCTGTCTCCTGTCTCCTGTCTCCTGTTTTTCATGCTACATTTTGTCGTGCGGAATGTAGGTTATAACTATTCAACCGGACATGATATAATTATTAATTATTAATTATTAATTATTTATTCAGCTTGTTCTCCTAATAATCATAATTGTGACTGGATTTAGAGGAGTAAATCGAGTTAAATTAGCTATAGGTATAGAACGAGATAACTGTACTTGTAAAAGACGATAATCCCAAGAGCGATCGCTCTTTCTTCTTTCCTCTACCCAACCCAAGGCAATATGTAAATTTTCCAAAGTAGTCAATGCTAAAACTATTATTCCTCCAGTTAGCATTCTCACTCCAGAAACTCCCAAAATATTTCTGAGTTTACCACTACTACCTCCAATAAAAATTCTATGGGGAGGACGCAAATGATGTAAAATATCTGGTGCATTACCATGAATAGAAACTACATTTTTTACCTGAAAACGACGACAGTTTTCTTCTATTAAACTTGTTCCTGCTGCCGTTTTTTCGATTGCATATACGATAGAGTCAGGACAAAACCGAGAAATTTCGATGGAAACAGAACCAGTTCCAGCTCCCACATCCCAAATCACCTGTCCTGGTTGCAAACTTAACTCCCCTAAAATTAATACCCTGACTTCCCGCTTTGTCATCAAACCAGGGCGATCGTCATAGGTAAAAAAATGACGATCTTCTATCCCAAATAAAGGCAAATTAACTAAGTCCAAAGGTTGATTATCTATTCTCGACTGACGCAATAATACAACCAAATTCAAGGGCGCAAATATTTCTTGCTGTACTTCCTCCAGAGACCATTCTTGCACTCGTTCATCATCACTGCCAACATTTTCACACACCCAAAACTGATACGAAATAGGCAAATCTAAAGCAACTAGCAAATTAGCGATCGCCTTGGGTGTATTAGTAGGATCGGTGAGTACAGCAATTTTCTCTATCCCCTGTTGTAATGCTTGAATCAACTCATCCATAGAGCGACCATGAATACTAATTGTTTTAGCATCTTGCCAAGGAATTTTAATCCGACTAAAAGCTAATTGTACAGAACTCACATGAGGGTAAAACCTTAATTTTTCTGCTGGAAAATGTGCAACTAATAACCTTCCTACACCAAAAAATAAAGGGTCTCCTGAAGCTAAAACCACGATACAACTATTAGACATCTCTAAATATTGCCGTATTTCTACAATTGCCTCAAGTACATCTCCCAGTACAATAGTTTCCGCACCATGATTAGGAAAATAACGAAGATGGCGATCGCTTCCGATCAACAAATTCGCCCTTTCCACAACATTCCGCACAGACTCATTTAGTCCACTAACTCCATCTAAACCGATGCCAATCACATTTATAGTCACGATACTTATGTTTTGCTGTTCCTAGAAATCTCAAAAAGGGGTTAACGGCCGTTAACCCCTACAGATTCTATATAATTTCATTTTTTGCGTAAGTCCTGTTGGTATAAATAATAACCCGCTCAAAATCTGATTATTCGGCGGGAGTAAAATTATATTCACCAATTTTTTTAATTAATTATTGCTCTGCTGATTAAAGATCAAAGCATTCACAGATAAAGGTAAGTGCCTTTTTAGTTAGGTAAAGTACCTGGTTGTCAGCATAGTTGGGCAAAAAATTACTTCCGTAGGGACGTTGCATGCAACGTCCCTACGAGGACACAGTGACACGGTGATACTTTATCTCCTCATCTCCGTGTCTCCCCCTCTCCCCGTCTCCGTGTCCTCCTACTCCCCTACTCCTGAAAAAAGACTTTTTCCGCCAACCCTAACTAAGGCCAGATTTGATCATAAATCGACAATAGGCCAATCCGACTCTCGATAATACCGCGTCATATTATCAAACTTTCGGAGTTCACCCCGATTTACCCAAATTTCTGGATTAGTTTCCAACCACTGATGATTTAATTGTGAAATACCTTCTCCCAAACCAGCAAAATCCAAGTCAGTAGGAATTTCTCCAAAATATCCCAGGGTAACATGAGCAGTCAAATGATACTGTTGTTCAATACCTAAAGCAATGAAATTAGGACTTTGGTAAATTGACCGACGTAATTGTAAAATTTGGTCATAAGAATTTTCATCTTTTGGTACCAAACAAACACCAATTCCTCTAGTCATTACAATAATTCCTAAAACTTGCCACCGCACTTCATGGCCACTTTTAGCTATTGATAGCTCTTGAAAACTTTCCCCGATACAAGATCGTAATTTTTCTTCAAATTGAGGATTGTTTTGAGTCGCATCTAGAAAAGCACTTTCCCAAATTAAATCAGCTAAGGTCAAATGAAAACTATTAGCAGGTACAGGAATCATTAAATCTGTACCTAGTAGTTCAATTAATTGTTTTTGACATTTTTGTAAATCTTCATAAAATTTACTGTTTTGTGAGTCCTCTTCCCCAGGTGGAGTAATGACTGAATATCCAGAAAAATCTGTAGCCTGAATTTGGCCATCAACTTTAGTGAATTTGGGAGACTTTTGGATATATTCCAACTGAGATTTGTAACTTTGTAGCAGCGTTGTTTGCGCTACTCGGTTAACGTAGTTTTGATATGTATCGTCCAATCTTACTGCCCCTTGTAAAAAATAGCTTCTTATGCCAATTTACCTCTACTTTGGTGAGGATGAATATTCAATGATGCAAGTTATTAATGCTTTGCGTGAATCTGTCCTCGATCCTAACTGGTCTACCTTTAATTATGACAAAATTCCTCCAGCAACGGATGCAGTTCAAATTGGATTAAATCAGGCCATGACCCCTCCTTTTGGTTCTGGTTCTCGTTTTGTCTGGCTAGTCGATACTAATATTGTTCAGCATTGTTCACAAAGTTTGTTGGCTGATTTGGAACGGACTCTTCCTCAGATTCCCGAAACTACTGTCTTATTATTTTCTACACCCAACAAACCTGATAAAAGACTTAAGTCTACAAAATTGATCCAAAAATGGGCTGAAGTTAGAGATTTTTCTCCCATCCCCCCCTGGAAAACAGAATTACTTGAGGAGCAAGTCAAAGAAATGGCTCAGGTAGTAGGGGTGAAGCTGACTCCTCCGGGAATTGCTTTTTTAGCAGAAGCTCTAGGTAACGATCGCCGACAACTCCATAGTGAGTTGACTAAATTGCAACTTTATGCACCTGACAATAATGTTGTGGATTTAGAGATAATTACGACTCTAGTGGCTTCTCAAACTCAAAGTAGTCTGAAGTTGGCCATAGCTATTCGGTCAGGAGATACAGTTAAAGCTTTAGAGTTAGTGGCAGATTTAATTGCTCATAATGAACATCCATTAAGAATAGTAGCTACTTTAGTCGGCCAATTTAGAACATGGTTTTGGGTAAAACTAATGATTGAAACAGGGGAAAAGGATGAAAAAGCGATCGCCCAAGCAGCAGAAATAGGTAATCCCAAACGGGTATATTTTTTAAGGCAAGAAGTGAAATCTTTACCATTAAATCAGTTACAGAAAACTTTACCTTTATTACTAGAGTTAGAAGTAAGTCTGAAGCAAGGAAAAGAGGAAATATCTACTCTACAAACTAAAGTTATAGAACTTTGTCAGCTATTTTTTCGGTAAAGATATCTCTGGAAAATAGGGAGTAGGGAGTAGGGAGTAGGGAGTAGGGAGTAGGGACAATTTCCTATATTCTGCAAGAAATTCCCCTTACGGAGTATGGAGAAATAATTGATGGTTTATGTACGATAATTTATTTGATTTTTTATTTTTGGAGATATCTATTGATAACCGTAACCCTAGAATCAACTACATTATTCAACATTTTTTGCTTATATCTGAGAATCCGAAGAGCAGGATTAGAGATTTTATTAAGACTTTTAGTATGAAAAATTATTTAACCAAAAGTATATATAAATAATCAGCAAATTTTAATTATTAAATTTTGTTTGTGAAAAATTGATATATGGTTTATTAATATTAGGATATTGTTTTTTTAGTCCTTATTCCTTACTTGCTACTTCCTGTTCCCTAAAATTTGAAAAGTGGTATAATTCCTGCTACTATAAAATCTAGTAGTAAGCTTTTCTAAATTCTATAAATCCTTAGTAGTTGGGCAAACTCTAGAAGTTCGTTTTAATTACTAACGGAGCAGCATTTGGATAAGTTGAAAAAAATGATGGTATTTGATACCTAAACAAACTCTATAAAAAAAGAATCTGCCGTTAAGATTTTGAAGATTTTCATTCTTAGCGCTCAGAAAGTCAAAATTTATTATAGTAATTAAGTAAATTAACTATTCGCCCTCCAGCCCAAAGGAGCGCTAGTCATGACATCAAATAATCAGCGGGAACTTGCTAAACAACTTGTTAAACAAGGAGATCCAAAAATTATCTCCTCAATTATTAACCATTCACTACAGAAAAAAGATATCAACGTTCAGGTAACAAGGGACGATGATTGTCTGGAAGTTACACTAGAATCTGACCAAATTGCTAATCAACAAGCCTCTCTTGTTGAGTTTATCCGAGGTGGAATTGTTAAGCTCGGAGTTGAATCAATTAATCGTGTCAAAGTGTATGGTGTTCAAACCGACGATCAAAAACCCGTCTGGGAAGAAGAGTTTTTTTTAGGTACAGAACCAACAAGCACATCTGACTTTGAAGAAGTATCAGAGGCAGAGGATTTTTCAGAACCTGTAGATGAAGATCAAGTCGATGACCTAGACCAAGAATTGGAAGCTGACTACGAAACAGAAATAGAGGAAGATTATTTTGAGGAAGGAGAATATGACGAAGAAGGAGACTATGAAGAAAATGACGATGATCAAGAGGAGGAAGAATTAGAGGAACAACCTCAAAAAAAGAAA
Organism: Trichodesmium sp.; assembly: GCA_051439685.1. GTDB lineage: Bacteria > Cyanobacteriota > Cyanobacteriia > Cyanobacteriales > Microcoleaceae > Trichodesmium. The sequence goes on along the minus strand of JBFRWR010000027.1, from coordinate 4,479 downwards.
ATTCCTTTAATTCCAGCAATATTTGGTATTCTCTTAGCATTAGTTGCTGCTGTTGCTGCTGTGCACTTTAGTGGTATATTTCCATTGCCATTCCTCAGTCAGTCAAAATCGGAAAATACTGAAGGAGATAACTCATCCACAACCACTGCTACTCCCCAAGATACTCAGGGAGGAGCATCTCCAAAATCAAGTGAGTCTGCAGCTATCGAAGCCAACCCTTGGTATTTTGCTGTTAGGAGCGCTCAAACTGCTGCCCAAAAAGCTCAGACTGCTCAAACTCAATCCGAATGGAATGCAGTAGTAAGTGAATGGCAAAAAGCTGCTGACTTAATGGGTAAAGTAAAAAATTCTGACCCAAATTACCAAAAAGCTCAGGAGAAAATCATTGAGTACCAAAATAATGTCAACATCACAAAACAAAGGGCAGAAAACGCTCCTAATTAAGAATCTTTAGACGAAAAATATGAAACTTTTTGTACCAGGTCGCCTTTGTTTATTTGGAGAACATAGTGACTGGGCAGCAGGGTATCGTCTTCTAAACCCCCAAATAGAGAAAGGTTATACGATTGTAGTAGGAATTAATCAAGGAATTTATGCAGATGTTAAACCCCATCCTACTGATTTAATTGTCAGGACAACTTTGAATTCTGACAGTCTGAACCAGTCATTTCATTTGCCTATGCAGCCCAAAAAATTATTAGCAGAAGCTAGGAAGGGAGGGGTTTTTAGTTATGTGGCTGGTGTTGCATATCAAGTTATCAAGAATTATCCAGTAGGTGGTTTGGAAATAGATAATTATTTCACAGATTTACCAATTAAAAAAGGTCTGTCATCAAGTGCGGCTATTTGTGTATTGGTGGCTAGAGCTTTTAACCTTTTGTATGGTTTAAACCTAAGTATTAGAGATGAAATGGAGTTGGCTTATCAGGGAGAAGTTACTACCCCTTCTCGTTGTGGTAGGATGGACCAAGCTTGTGCTTATGGTAAGCAACCAATTATGATGATATTTGATGGAGAAAAAACGGATATTATTGAACTTAATCTGCCAAAAAAAGATTTATTTTTTGTAATTGTTGACTTAGGTGCTAGCAAAGATACTCAAGAAATCTTGACTAGATTAAATAAATGTTATACAGAAGAACTAAATGAAATAAATGAGAATGTACAACATTATCTTGGGGTTATTAATGCTGATATTGCTCAAGAAGCAGCATTAGCTTTGCAACAAGGGGATGCAGAAAAAATAGGTAGTTTGATGGTCAAAGCACAAACCGAATTTGATAAATATATGATACCAGCTTGTCCTGCACAATTAACATCTCCAGTGCTGCACTCATTACTAAATTATTTACCTCTCCAAGAATATATTTGCGGTGCTAAAGGAGTGGGGTCTCAAGGAGATGGAACAGCTCAATTTATGGCTAAAGATGAGAAAAGTCAAGAGCAGTTAATTGAAATAATTAATGATAATTTTCCGAGAATGCAATGTTTGAAATTAGCAGTTAGAGGTTGTTCATCAATCAAATAGTAAAGCTTGAATATTGCTAGTGCAGGATGGCGGAAATATGTTATAGCGCTACGCGCCAGGGAGTAGGGAGTAGGGAATAGGGAGTAGTAGACTTTTTAAGGGTTCTAGGATTTAGAAATGTCAAACACCTTAATGCGTAGTGCTATACCAGTAACAAAATACTCAAAGCCTTACTAATCAAAGCTTCTGACTAAGGAAAACCCTCTGCAAAATGTTTGCATTAGCGAAACTTCTCTTTCATTACAGCGGTTTTCATTTGAATAGACTACAGTAGGAACGTTGCATGCAACATCCCTACTGGATTATCATTTTTTTAGTATGGTTCATTGACCTGAAAAGTTCTGTAATTGATCATGGATAATTACCTCTGGTTAAAACCTTGAGAGAATTGAATATCAGGAAATACCTCTATTGATTTCTTTGAGAGAAAATTTCAAAGTTGTCGCTACTTTGGTAAAAATCTAGATTTTTCCTGTTAATTTTCACCTCAAGGCCAGAAAAAAATAGGGAGAAGCTGGGAATTTTGACAAGATTGATACATTGGCAATGATTTTCAAGGTCAAATTAGCCTCTAAATCCCAGTCAATTAAAATTCCCTGACTCTCCATTCCACTTATTCTTCTATCTCAGAGCCATTACCATTAGTATCAGGTTTTTCCTCTTCCACTTGCTTCAAATGAATATGTTTGTATCCTAGCTTAATTTCAAATTCATCTCCTGGTCGTAAACCCATAGTTTCGGTATAGGTAGCTCCTATCACAATTTGGCCATTTTTATGAACGCTCACTCGATAAGTTGGTTCTCTACCACGACCATCTTTTCCACCACCAGGTTCTAAAGGAATTCCTTTTGCAGCTAAAAGTGCATCATAAAAATCTGTGAGATTAACACGAATCTCATCATTTTTTGTGGTTGTATAATATCCACATTTTTTAGCAGTTTCTCTGCGAGGTAAGTTGGAAAATTCTTTTACCTTTTGAAGCAAAGACTTTCCAGTTAATGGTGCTTGCGAATTTTCATCCATAGTTTTTAATAATTCTCCGTCTCTTTTTACTATAGTAAATCAATTTTACTAAAAATTGTTAGGCTTATTCAAAATATATACTGAAATTTATCAATTGTGCAAAAAAAAATTTACAAAATCATAAGGCCAACAACATTTAAGTAGGTAATCTGAATTGTCTTCATGGGCAACTTATCGTTCTAGTTAAGCTAAAATTATTGGTTAATTTTCCAGGGTTCTTAATATATCATAATTATTCTTATAGAATTTTTTTCGGTTGGCAGGAGGAAATCAAAATGTTACTGGGGTAGGGTGAATTATTTAATTAGTTAAGTTTAATTGAGTTACTAGCTTTTTTGAGGTTGAATCTCTTATTCTAGGTATCCCTTTCTAGATATCCGTAATTTTTTCTACAAAACTCAGGTATAGATTCAAAGAATAATTTAAAATTATTCCTAAAATTGAATTGTAGATAACAGTTTTCAGAAGTAGTGATTGGGTGACTAGGCTACTCCGGCTACTTAGTCCATTTTTGGTAGTTATTATCTTAATTCCTGAGATAGGATTCTGCTTGATTAAGAAGTCAATTAGTGGCAAAAGACTATTCTCAAGGTCAGATAATTACATTTGAGGACTATATCTGATTAGAGATGATACAAAATACGAAAAATTGCGTTACAGTTAAATAAAAATCTTACCTAAAGTATAGAAATCAAGGTAATAATTGAATAAGACAGACTATATATTAGGTTTATTGGTAATTATAACCTTGGATGTTGTAATAAGTTGTAATAATTAGTGTAAGAATCAATAATCAAACTATTCAATCATCAAAATAATTACTAGAATAACTCAAAAATTCCTAAATTTACTTAAATTTAAGAGATTATAGTCGAGCATCAAGAGTTTTGTAAATATTCAGTCATCAGGTTTGAGCTTTCAGACCTATTTTGACTAATTAGTACAGCCATTAATCGAGAAATTAGTATTGAGAGGTTTCATATAATTACAAATTTAGCACTACGTTAATTGGTTAGGACATTTCTAAATCCTAGAACCCTTTAAAAGTCTGTTACTCCCTATTCCCTATTCCCTATTCCCTACTCCCTAGCGCTATATCAATTAGCAATTTTGCAGTAAAAAGAACAAGAAAAAAAATCGCGAGACAAACTCGCGAATTAATGTTGCTGAAAAGGCAGGATTAAAAATAGGTATATTATGAAGATGAATCGTGGTTTGAGATCGGTAGTCTATTTTGATCGTAGACCTAGTTTAAAGAATAGAAGATGCAGTAGATATAATATCATGTCCGGATAAGAGCGTGATCAAAAAAACTTTCTCCTTTTTATACTTTCTTTCTCCTCTCTTCCCCTCCACGGTCGGGGTTAGGGGTGGGTTTACTCCTGACTCCTGTAGGGGCGATTTCCTGCGGAATGCTGCGCTTTCCATGAATCTCCCCTACGACTCCTGACTCCTCCCTCCTTATTTATAACTATTCAAGCGGACATGATATAACTCCTTATCTATCAGTCAACAATTAATATTTTTAACATTAGGTTTCACTCTCAACTATTGAACCCATCTACCAATGTCTTTAGCATGGTAAGACTGACACACCTTATAGCGGTTTTCATTAACATAGAGTACAGCTATCAAGTCTGAAACTTATTTAACTTCAAACATCCTTATATTTTGTCTGTAGTCTACCTTTGTGAAAACCGCTATAAATGGTGCGTTAGATGGGAAGTGTGGGGAGTGTGGGGGAGTGTGGGGAGTGTGGGAAGTGTGGGAAGTGTGGGAAGTGTGGGAAGTGTGGGAAGTGTGGGAAGCGTGGGAAGTGTGGGAAGTGTGGGAAGAAAAAGACAGCTAGAAACAAAACTCTATTGGACAGTTTTAGCTGTGTCAGTCTAGTAGGTTGAGTTTCGTTTCCTCAACCCAAAAAAAATCT
>JBFRWR010000026.1:0-4468 GCA_051439685.1 Trichodesmium sp. | reverse complement strand
AGCTGATAGCTGACCGCTGAATGCTTACTTATTTAGGTTTCCGTGCTATTACTGTGGGAAATATTTTGGCATTATCCCAAATAAATTCTATCTCATCAAAGCCAACAGTTTGTAATTGTAATTTTGTAGTGGATGAACTCCTAAATCCTGTAACTTTAACATTTAAAATATCAGTAAATATAATTTTTGCAAGTAACATATCATCTAGATTTAGCTGATTCATATCCCATTCTGAATTAGGAGCTAAATCTGGGGATGGAGTAATAAAGCTAGTTACCAATATACCCCCTGGTTTTAATGCTTGGAAAAACTGTCGATATAACTCTGTTACTTTTTCATCATCTGGTTCATAAATATTTAAACCATTGCTAGTCAATAGTGTAAATTCATCTTCAAAAGGCAAATTCCAAGCATCTTCCTGATGAAATTCTACTTGTTCAGACAACCCATATTCTACTGCTAATTTTTTGGCTAATTCTAAACTTTCTGAGTCAATATCAATTCCCACTAAATGAAAATTGTCTACTCTGGTAAAATCTAATTTCAACAAATCTCTCATTACTCCACAAGGTAAGGAAGCAAAAACTAAACCTTCTTGTACATAATTTTGAATAACTTTACCGAAATTGACATATCTTTGTTGTGTAGGCAAGGCAACTTTATCCAGATAAAATTTTTCCAATGCTGTTAAACTACGACCTTGTGCATCAACACCAGTCACCCTTCCTTGATACTGATGTTCCAATATATAATCTGTCCAATAGCCATTCAGACCTCTATTTTCTAATAAAAACTGCCCTAAAGGAAAACTTGCTAATTCATTAAGAAGTTCTAATTGTCTAGCAACAGTAACGTGGGGTTTATCTCCCGTTTCAATTATTCTTTGTTCAATCCTTTCTATGGTTTGTTCAATAGTTTCATTTTGATTTCCATGAGAGAGGATACGTTGTTCATTAAATTCTTGAGATTGTTGAGTCATTGACTTATTTTAATTAAACTGCAATATTGATTTTATTAACTACTGAAACATATCAAATTAACTGATTTTTTACACCCTATTTAGGTTTCCGCGCTGTTACTGTGGGATATATTCTGGCATTATCCCAGATAAATTCTATTTCGTCAAAACCAACAGTTTGTAGTTGTAATTTTGTCGTTGATGAACTCCGAAATGCCGTAAATTTAACATCTAATATATCAAAAAATATAATTTTTGAAAGTAATAAATCTTCTGAATTAATCTGACTCATATCCCATTCTGAATTGGGGTCAATATTTGGGGGTGTAGTTAAAAAGCTAGTTACCAATATACCTCCTGGTTTTAATGCTTGGAAAAACTGTCGATATAATTCGGTTACTTTTTTGTCGTCAGGTTCATAAACATTTAATCCATTGCTAGTCAATAGTGTAAATTCATCTTTAAAAGGTAACTTCCAAGCATCTTCTTGATAGAATTCTACCTTTTCAGATAACCCATATTCTTCAGCTAATTTTTTTGCCAATTCTAAACTCTCAAAGTCAATATCAATTCCCACTAAGCGAAAATTTTCTACACCTGTAAAATCTAATTTCAACAAATCTCTCATTACTCCACAAGGTAAGGAAGCAAAAACTATACCATCTGTCACATAATTCTGAATAAATTGACTAAAAATGACATATCTTTGTTGTGTAGGCAAGAACTTTTTATCCAGTAAAAATTTTTCCAATTCTGTTAACATACGACCTTCTGCATCAATACCAGTAGCTTTTCCTCTATACTGATGTTCCATTACATAATCTGTCCAATAGCCATTTACGCCTCTATTTTGTAATAAAAATTGTCCGAAAGGGAAATCTGCTAATTCATTCATAATTTCTAATTGTCTAGCAACAGTAACGTGGGGTTTATCTCCAGTCTGAATAATTCTTTGTTTTATCCTTTCTATTGTTTCTTCAATAGTTTCATTCTGATTTCCATGAGAGAGGGTACGTTGTTCATTAAATTCTTGAGATTTTTGATTCATTGCCTTAATTTCTTTAACCATAATTTTTTTTCGGGGAAGCGATCGCTATCCCAAAACTAATATTGGCAAAACTTCTAATAAACAAAATACAACCTACTAATATTTCGACAAATACTATAATTATTAACCTCACATATAGCATTTTCTAAAGTTATGAGGTACAGTTATATTTTTGTCTTTTTCTTCCCTGCTCCCTATTCCCAGTTAAGTGTTCCCTCAAACCTAAAATTTTGTACCTCACGCTTTTTGGGAATTGCTATATTTGAATTATTAGTAGGGGTAATATTTATCAGGTATCGCAGTACAAATATACAGCGGATTCCAGGTTAATGAGATACAGTGGCACTAAATTTTTAATACTTTTTGAAGTATGGAATAAAGTTTTCATTCTTATTAATCAAATAGGCTTGAATGACTCTACCACATTTACATGGAATAGGCTGTAAGTTATAAGAGTAGATAAAATAGTTTTATTCAGGAGTTAATGGAGAATTTAAAGTATTTGTCTAACCCTCCTTTCTCAGGGCTATCTATATATAATTTAATTACTACTTAACCAAATTCAACTTAGAATCAAGAATTTATTTCACAGGCAGTTCACTCAGAAAATGTTGTTCCATAATTACTGAAATATCTTGAGGTTTAACATGACTATACCAAATTTCCTCTGGCAAAATTAAAACCATCGGACCACTGCCACATTTTCCCAAACATCCACTTTTCTCAACTTGAATATTAGGCATATCAAATGTCTGAAAAGCAGCTAATACTTTTGCCGAACCTTGTTTCCGACAAGTACGGTTTTGACAGACTAATAAATGTCTATCAAACTGACTATTTTCCATCATAAATTCTCCTAGTTATGCTTCATCCGTTCATTAATTGATAATGAATAATGGATAATTACTTCTATTTAAAACCAGGTAAGGAAACCACAATTTCTTTTTTTCTGCTTAAAAGGAAAAGCTTCAAACGAAATTTATTAATTATCAATTCTCAATTGGCAATAAATCTTTTGCTGCTAACCACTCACGATTAAATAACTTAGATTGATAACGAGAACCACTATCACATAATACAGTTACAATAGTATGACCGGGACCCATTTGTTTGGCTAAAGCTACTGCTGCACCAACATTAATTCCGACAGAACCACCCATAAATAAACCATCTTTTCTTAACAGTTGATAAACTACTCTTACCGCTTCTTTATCATCAACTCGAATCGCATCATCAATAGGAACATCCTCCATATTTTTTGTTACTCGACTATTACCAATACCCTCAGTAATAGAACTACCTTCAGTGGAAATTTCCCCAGTTTTTACATAACTATAAAGACCACTTCCCATCGGGTCAGCTAAAACAGTTTTAATGTCTGGATTTTTCTCTTTTAAAAATAACGACACACCAGCAAAAGTTCCACCAGTACCCGTAGCAGCTACCCAAGCATCTACTTTTCCATCAGTTTGTTCCCAAATTTCCGGTCCGGTTGTTTCATAATGAGCTATTCTATTTGCCAAATTATCAAATTGATTTGCCCAGATAGCATTTTCCATTTCTGATGCTAATCTACCCGACATTTTTACATAATTATTAGGGTCTTTATAGGGAACTGCTGGAACAGGTCTAACTTCCGCACCTAAAGTTCTTAAAGCATCCATTTTTTCAATAGATTGAGTTTCGGGAATAATAATTAAACACTTATAACCTTTAGCATTACAAATATGTGCCAAACCAATTCCTGTATTACCAGCAGTTCCTTCAACAACTGTTCCACCTGGTTTAAGTAAACCTTTTTCTTCTGCATCTTTAATCATATAAAGTGCTGCTCTATCTTTTACCGAACCTCCTGGGTTAAGAAATTCTGCTTTGCCTAAAATTTCACATTCTGTTTCTTCGCTGAAGCTATTTAATCTAATTAATGGAGTGTTGCCAACTGTACCGACAAAACCTTGTTTAATATCCATTTTTTTCCCAACCTACTATTGACTATTTACAAAATAAGATTTTACCAAACTTTGCTCATATTTAAAACAAATCCTGGCAATACTGTTTCTCCACTTACACTGTCAGGATTTTCTAAACATTGGGTAGCTATTCCTGGGCGATAAATATAAACTTTCTTTTGTTTTCTATCTATTAACCAATCTAATTTTACTCCTGGTTCTGCCATATATTCTGCCATTTTTTCCTGTAGAGTTTTTAGGTTATCTGAAGGTGCCATTAATTCCACTACAAAATCTGGGCAAATAGGAGCAAACTTTTCTTTTTGTGCTTGAGATAAACTATTCCATCTTTCTAATTTTATCCAAGAAGCATCAGGAGATTTTTTTGCCCCTGTCGAAAGAGTAAATCCTGTACTAGAATCAAACGCAATACCATTGCCTTCTTCTTCTGCCCAAAAATATAATTGTGCTGCTATACCAAGGCTACGATTTCCTGTTTCTGAACCAGTGGGA
>JBFRWR010000025.1:0-2788 GCA_051439685.1 Trichodesmium sp. | reverse complement strand
AAATTGCTTACCTATTTGCTATTCATGGTGCCCCAGTTTATAATCCTTGTCATCATATTAAAACAGTCCACGTTCAGGAAAGTCAATTAAGATATTACGATAAATATGGTGATACTAGCATTTTAGGTGGTACTGCATGGATTTATCCAAGTATTATTATTAATGAACCATCTAAAATTCAAATAGATTTATGGACATTAAACTCTTCTAATGTGAGTGGATTACAAATCAATAAAACCTGGGATTCTTTAAATAAAAAGAGCCAAAAGGAAGAAACAAAAAAATCAGAGACTAGCGACAAAGAAAAATCTCAGGAAAAGAAAATAATCCACAACGTTTTAGGATTTGACTCTGATTGGCAGTACCCGGCAATCACAGAAAAATATGCCTATCAAATGGCAAATCAATTCTTAACTAAAGATAATTTTGAGCGAAATGTTGTTTACTTTGGATTTCCTTGGGCAACACTGATTGATAAACTATTTCACAGTCAAGATAAAACCGAAGCCAACGCCTTAATAGAAAAATTAAATAGCTTTCAAGATCAACTGAAAAAATACAAAAAAATTATCACAGTTTGTCAGCATATCCGAATGCTAGAATTTGAAGAAATTTTTGACGAAGTTGGGATTACAGATATTTTCTGGTCACATACAAAAAAAGACCAAAATGTTCTTCCTTCTTATCCACACATTTCATTACATCCTTTCCCACTTTATCCCGTACAAGCAATTAATATAGAAGCAAAAGAAACAGAAAGAAAATATTTGTATTCATTTGTGGGAACTCGCCCGAACAAATCTTATTTGACAGATTCAAGAACTAAAATTATTGACTCTTTATCAGATGATAACCGAGGATTAATAATAGCAAGAAATCAATGGCATTATAACAAAATTGTCTACGATTATCAAGTGCTAAAAAAAGTCAAAAAAACTGATGGTCTTGTAGATAACTTAGCAGCAGCAGAATTTACACAAGTGATGCAGCAAAGTGTATTCGCTCTTTGTCCATCAGGTTCAGGCCCAAATTCAATTCGCCTCTGGGAAGCTATAGGTTTGGGAGCAATACCAGTTGTTTTAGCCGACACTTATTTACCTCCTGGCGATCGCGAACTCTGGGATGAAGCAACAGTCACTTGTTCGGAAAAATTAGAAGATATCAAAGCGCTGCCCGATCGCTTGGTGGAAATACAAAAAGACGATGAACTTCTCCACAGAAAACGTGAAGCACTCAAACAACTGTGGATGAAATATGGAGCAGACTGCTTTGTATACGACATTGAGAAATTATTTTTCCAATATGCGTCAGGTAACTTGGGAGCAACCAAACCAAAAGCCAAAACATCCAAAGGTTTGAAGAAAGGAGTTAGTTTGTTAGCACCTAAAAAATTAACCAAAGAAGAGTTCAAACCATCCTATACTTGGCCGAACCCCACATTCCCATTCAGGTTATATTATGATGGTGCCAAATGCAGAATTTTCATCATCGAAAACATCCAGCACAACTGGAAATGGATGGCGGAATGTCACGAACGTTTTCGGAAAACAGATTTCTTCTTCGTGATGACAGGGTGGTATCAAAGTCCGACTTTTGCTGATGAAGCGGAGGCAATTTTTTCCGTACTCAAATTAGATAAGAAACAATTTTTCTTCATGTATAATTCCCCAGAGGAAATGGAAAACTTTGCCGAGAAAGGTTTTCAAGGGGATGTCATTAACCAAAATGCTTGGTTAGATGAGAAAGCCATCGTGCAGCATCTTGGGAAAGAGAAAATATACGATGGCATTTATGTAGAATTTAACAAAAAATCTAAACGCCCTCAACTAGCAGCTCAAGTTTCTCCGTTAGCACTGGTAACAAAATTTAATCATGGCAAACCTTTTGACGGTACACCTCCATACAAATATCTCAATGAGCAACAACTTTCCGCAGCAGAAATGTGGGAAAAAATAAATCAATCTCACTGTGGTTTAGTGTTGTCAGCAGAAGAGGGAGCGTGTCAAACTTCCAGTGAATACCTATTGTGTGGCATACCTGTCGTATCCACATCTTCCCTGGGAGGTCGCGACGTTTGGTATAACGAACATAACTCTATTATTTGTGAGGCAACACCCGAAGCAGTTGCATCTGCAGTCGCAAAATTTGTCAAAAATCCTCCTGATGCAGAACGTATTCGTCAGGAACATATAGAGCAAGCAAAAGAGTACAGAGAAAAGTTTATTCAGGAAGTAGCTAATGTTTTTAAGCAGTTTGGAGTCGTTGATGTCGAAGCATCAAGCTATTTCCAAAAGAACTTTTATAACAAGATGAGGAAAAATGAAAACATTAATTTTGTTAAGTCTCTCTTTGTTTGAAATTGAATAGCGTTTAGGAGCATAACCAGGCTCGTAGTTGGGCTTTAGCCCTTACAATAATTATATTCGGGCTAAAGCCCAACTACAAACAAAAACTTTATTATAAGTAATTATCTGAACATGATATTACGCAGTCAAACTAAGGATTAGAAACATTTTATCTATCTGAAGTGAGTAAATCCTGATTTAAACAGAAAGTACCTGTAAACGATTGTATATTCAAGGAGTACAGCATCAAATGAAACATCACCCAATTTTTGAAACCTTCCAACAAGTTAAATCAGTAGGCACAGGAAAACATATATTTGATTTTCTCGGTGTAGCTACAGATGTCAGTTATAAGAAAGCTTGGAACAAATACGCATTAAGTGTAGGAACTGAGTACAAATCAAATTATCCTGTAGTCAATGAACACTATTTTGACTGGATTG
>JBFRWR010000024.1:0-2933 GCA_051439685.1 Trichodesmium sp. | reverse complement strand
GGTTGAATAGTTATTGTATAGTCGGGAGTAGGGGAGTAGGGGAGTAGGGGAGTAGGGGAGTAGGGGAGATTGAATACTGAAAATTATAGAATTATCAACATATACTATATAACCGGATTCTATATAACCCAACCCACCCCCGCCCCTCCCAGGAGGGGAATTCAGGAGATTGAGAAATAAAATAGGGGAAAAAGTAGAAAAAAGCCCCCATTTCCCCATCTCCCCATACTACCCACACTTTCCACACTCGCAATCATAGCTCCAAAATGGGTTCTATAATAACTGGGGGGTTTGGAGACCAAACCCCTACTTTTGAATTAAAACCTATGCTTTAATTAAAACACCAGGTTCTTTTTGAATAGGCAAAATATCTAAAATATCAGTTTGAGAACAATATTTGAGGTCTTCATAACACTCTAAACGTTTCAGACGTTGACCATGACTAGCGTGGTTTAGCAATTCATACAATTTTTCCTCCCACTGAAGATAAAGAGAAATAGCTCCGAATACCTCATCGTTGCTGATAGTTTCATCTGGGAGAGAGTTAGTTTCAGTCAATAAAGTATGAGCGATCGCTCCTGCGCAAACCGTATCTTCTAAAGAGTAGCTACCTTCCCACCCGGAACCTAATATCCAAATAGTTTCTGGTTTATTTGCTTTGAGATATTCAACTACAGAGCGACGGTTGACAAGTGCTGCTGCCAAAACAACTTTAGCATTTTGAATACGTTGTAAACAACGAGTACCATTAGTTGTAGTCATAAATAACCGTTTATCTTTTACTACTTCTGAGGTAAAGTTGAGGGGTGAGTTACCTTCGTCACAACCTTCTACTTTTTTACCTCCTCGCTCCCCGACACGAATGCGTTTTTCAGCAGGCCATTCTTCACTAACTTTCATTAATTCCTGAACATCACTAAATACTTGTACTCCTTCTGCTCCTGCATCGAGAGCTGTGGCCATTGTTGTTGTGGCTCTCAGGACATCAACCGCGATCGCGCAGTCTGGCATATTTTCAGTTGGTGTTTCTTCTGGTGTATGGTATATGGATATTTTCACGGTTATCTTCCTCAAATATTAACAATAATGTAAGCATTCAGCTATTAGCAGTCAGCAATCAGCTTTTTTTGTTAAGGTATTAAACACATTTACTATGGATAGTTAAAGTTTTTATATGTGCTATAAACCATAGTTAAGCAAGGATTTCAGTATTTTAATATTGCCATATAACTCCCCATATATCTGAAGCTAATGGCTATTAACTTACTTCCTCCACAGGAGGCTAGCTGACGGTTGTTTGACTGCGCGACATAGATGCGCAGCATTCCGCAAATACTTACCAATAACTATTCAAATCAAAAAAGTGGCGTTTTCACCTCCTGGATGTAAATTCAGGTAGATATTAATACGCCACTTTGTTAATTAACTTATTTACCTAGAGCTATAAAAAAACTAGGCTTCACTCTCAATATGAATGAATAATAAACCCATAACTACAATTGGCATTAACCAAGTAACTACGGGAATTAAAATCCAAGGTAGATAAGCTGCTGCATAAGAACCAGTCATTTCAAATTCTCCTTCAATTAGACGATTTTCAAATTTAGGTGGTTATCTAAATCAACCAAAATTTTACTTATTTTTAGGTAAATTTTGATTTTTATTATTACACCTTTTAGGGTTGGATGTAAGTCTAAAAATCAGATTTACATCCTCAATTATGATGAGGTATTTAGTTAATTAACTAATCCCCGGAAAATAGAGTCTACAATTTCAAAGTTTTCTATTAAGAAGAAAGCAACAACGGCACCACCCATAGCACCAAGGAAGAAACCACCAGTAAACTGACTCCAACCTTCAGAAGTTTTTAGTGGGTCTGCACCTTCAGGACTATCTCCTTGGAAGGAAACTATACCATAAGCAGATAGACAAATAGTGGCAATTAGAATTAAGGCGATCGCAGAAATTAATCCGCCAAGACTAGCAAATTCAGAATCCCGTAATGGACCAAGCTTAGTCCAAGGACCAGCTAGAAAATAACCGTGGGCCATACCCACTTCTAAACCGCGTAGAATTGGTGATAGACCTTGGCGATAGATAGGTAGATTACCAATAAATGTTCTGGTAAAGTCAGAATCACTAATGGGAGTAGACAAATGGCCTACAAAAGGGTCTCCTTTATAGGGTTGAACAAATCCTGTATCTGTTGCTTGTGGCATATTTATCTTTCCTGTGAATTGATAGTTTAAAAATCTTTATCAGATATTAAGCTCATATTTTACGAGGTAGGTGCATTCTAGTCTCAAATTTTGCCTCTAACTTTAGAAAAATTAATCTAATTGGTATAGTGCTAGGCGCTAGGGAATAGGAAATAGGGAATAGGGAACAGGGAACAGTAGACTTTTAAAGGGTTCTAGGATTTATAAATATCCTAACCAATTAATGTAGTGCTATAGCTTTAGAAAATGTCCTCTATAACTTTGGCCACAATAGTAATAAGGGGCATGACCTCGAAAAAAGATAAACTTTGCGCCAGCAAAACATAGTTTGGTAGTGCGTCAAGGAAGTGTGGGAAGTGTGGGAAGTCGGACGAATAATTTTACCTGTATAGCATTCCTATTTTATTCGTGGCAAAAATCTTACTGCTTTTTAGGGAACAGCGCTATATCTGGGTGCTCAACCTTGATATATCAGTGCTTTTAGATTATATTGGCCAGCCCTACTTGACGCATCCCACACTTTACTGATGCACAACCCATAGTTTATAGGGTGGGACTTTTCTCTGCTTCAGTTAAGTTTCAGTCCTTTGACACTCCACGGGATAAATCCACGTGGATTCTTAAGCGGAACAAATTTGTCGGGATAAATCCACGTCAAATTTTACCCTTAATGGCATGGCCAAAGATGCCTCTAGTCTGTCCGGGGTAAACCCA
>JBFRWR010000023.1:0-5183 GCA_051439685.1 Trichodesmium sp. | reverse complement strand
ATTATGGCAGAAAAATCTTGGGACAATTTTGACGACTACCTCCTCTATAATTTCCATTTTTCCTGTCTCCTGTCTCCTGTCTCCTGTCTCCTACCCTTACCACTCATACTTTATTCAGCAAACCCTAAATAGGTATTACTCAATTTGTAATGCTTTTGTCTTAGGTGTTGCACAATCACGAATGATCAAGTCTAAAAGTAGATATTTTTAGATAATTCTTTTCTTCATATATGTACAGTTTAAAATCTATTATCATTCTTTAATGTGCAACCCCATTATTTTTACCCTATTTCCTTTCTTTGTTCACTAAAGCCACTCTAATTTTTTATACAAAAAATACTTGGATATGGCTAATTTTGTAACAATTAATAATTAACAATTCTTTTGTGTCAAAATTTGTTCCCTGCTATCTACAAAAAGTCTATATCTTTTTCAAACTGATGTCTATTTTTATTCATTATTAGTTGAAAAAAAAATTATTTATTTCTTAATTTTTGTACCTCTAGTCGAACCTTTTGTTTTGCCTTTTGTAGATTGTTTTGTTTTTGCTTTAGTAACATTTCTTTTACCTCCGCCAGCGGGTGGTTTTGGCGGTGATGGAGTAGCACCTCTAGCTGTAGGTCTGTTAGTCCGAAATAGTACACCATCATTAGATTGTTCTAGTACCAACATAGGTGTGGGTTTGGCTTTCTGATCCCAATCAATATGTACAATTCGACCTTGAATAGTCGGAGTCCAATTATCATGGTCATCACTAGGACTAAGATAGGTTTCTAAACAATCAATTATTTGATTAATAGTTTGAGAAGTTGCCTGAGTTGGTAATTTTGTCAATCTGATTGATACTCGAAATAATACTCTTTTTTTCAGGTCTTTGCCTACCTCTCCCGTCTCATATTCCACATCAAACATCGAATCAATTTGTCGGCCACTGGGATTTCCTTTTTCTCCTACTGCTACTTGAGTCGGGCGCAATGCTACAGAAATTTGTTGTTTGACTTTTACCTTAATTTGATTAACAATACCAAAGTGAAAAACTTCCTCTGCCATCCGCATTCTTAAGTAGTCTAAATTAAATTCTCGTGAATGGATCAGGTCGGGATTTTTTTCCATTTTAGCTATGGTTGCTACAGCTAATTTATACTTTTTCTGGAGGTCTTTATTCCTAAAGTCTTCTACCGCAAGTTTTTTATTAAATTGCTTCATTTTTACTTGGAAAAATATACCCAGACTAATTAGTAGTAGCAAAAGTAATCCGGATACACCCATCCAAATATATTCTGTTTGTAGTAAACTAGGTTTTGGTGGTGGAGAAGCTTGGGCTAATCTTGGTTCGACAATAATAGTTGGTTTTAACATAGGCTTTATATAAAATTTGACAATTCATCTACAAAAGTTTAAGCTACAAATAACATCAAAGAGTTAATTTTGGGAGATGGAATGGCTGATAGTTATAGTTATATATTACCCTGTTGACGCTATTTATTGGCCTGAAGATTATAGCGTGGTTGAAAATTAGCACAGTTATATTTATAATATACTCTTTCATCTGGATTGGCTCAATAGTTTTCCAGATATATAATTACAATTATATTATTTTTAATAAATTCTCCAATCTTATTTTGATAGTCTATTATTCATTAAATCAGAGCTTTTTAGTTGAAAATTAGCTCAAATAAAAGACGGTTTATAAACAAAACTTTAAGCCCTTGTAGGGTGGGTTAGGCGGGCATAGGGCTATAATTTTTCGTGATTTAAGGTGCGCCGTAACCCACCAAATAGCAATATTTTGCCCTTAAGATTTACTTTAGAAATGCTTTCTCAGATATTTAGAATTTTTTAGCTACTGTTTTATAATATTTATAATAATAGATAGATTACTTAACATAAATCCTAAAAAATACATAAATATTTGAAACTTGATAAATAAGTATTTATACTGAAAATACTAATTAATTAGTATAGATTATTACTTTAACCAAAGCAAATATCCGAAATAATTTTCATTCCTAATTGTGGCCTACGAACCTCTCCATCATAAATATCGTCCTCAGACCTTCGCAGATTTAGTGGGTCAAGATGCGATCGCCCAAACTCTAAGTAATGCCATCGAGACTCAACGGATCGCCCCAGCGTATCTCTTCACTGGACCTAGAGGTACGGGTAAAACGTCCAGCGCTAGGATTTTTGCCAAATCTCTCAACTGTTTATCCCATGAGCATCCTACGGATAGTCCCTGTGGTACTTGTGATGTTTGTGTCGGAATAACGAAAGGGTCAACTCTGGACGTTATAGAAATTGATGCTGCCAGCAACACTGGTGTGGACAACATTAGGGAATTAATTGAAAGAGCGCAATTTGCTCCGGTGCAGTGTCGCTATAAAGTATATGTGATAGATGAAGTCCATATGCTGTCTGTGTCCGCTTTTAATGCTCTCCTGAAAACTTTGGAGGAACCACCAGATAGAGTGGTCTTCATCCTTGCTACCACAGACCCCCAGAGGGTCTTAGCAACTATTATCTCCCGTTGTCAAAGGTTTGACTTTCGGAGAATTCCTTTAGCAGCAATGGTAAAACATTTACATCATATTGCTAGTCAGGAAAAAATTGATATTGCAACTGAAGCTATTCAAATGATCGCTCAAATTGCTCAGGGTGGTTTGCGAGATGCAGAAAGTTTGTTAGATCAGTTGAGTTTATTAGTGGGAGAAATTACGGTAGAAAGAGTCTGGGACTTGGTGGGAGCGGTGCCGGAACGAGATTTGATGGTGTTGTTAGAGGCGATCGCTTCGGATGATTCGACTAAGGTATTGGAATGTACTCGTCAAATTATGGATCGGGGTAGGGAACCAATTATTGTATTGCAAAATTTAGCAGCATTTTACCGAGATTTATTGATAGCAAAAACAGCACCGACAAGTGGAAATTTGGTGGCGTTGACAAAACCTACTTGGGAACAGCTTTGTCAATTTTCTAAAAAGTGGGAAATTAGCACTATTTTAGCTGGTCAAAAGCATTTACAAACATCGGAAGTACAGATTAAAAATACTACTCAACCTCGTTTATGGTTGGAGGTAACTTTATTAGGATTATTGCCTTCTGCATTGGCAAGTTCAAGAGTAATAGTTGAGTCTTTACCTCAACAACAAATAACTAGGCAAACAAGTCAAAATATTCCGGTTAAAACTACTCCAAAAACTTCACCTGAAGCAAAATCAAAACCACCTGTTTCTCTACCTCCAGAACCAAAAATATCTGAGGCAAAAACAATTCCTACTGCATCAAAAAGTGAGGAAAATTTAGTTAGTTCTGAAGCAGTTAATATTAATCCTGAAGAACAGAATTTAGAGGAAATTTGGCAAAGGGTACTTGCTGAGATTAAAAAAATTGGTACTCAACAGCTTTTTCAACAAAATGCAAAATTACTAAGTTTTAATGGTCAAGTAGCTTGTATAGGTATTCGCTTTCAAAATTGGTTAAAAAGGGTATCTGAGAAAGCATCTGAAATTGAGGATGCTTTTGCAAAAGTTTTTGATAGGCAAATCAAGGTAAAAATAGAGGTAGCTAATTCTAATCAGAATAATCATCCTCGAACTAGAAATAAAAATTATCCCAATACGATTACAAAAGACAATCAAAGAACTCAAGCTGATAGAGAAGCAGAAACTTCTAGTTCAGATAATGAAACTTCGGAGGATGAACCAGAAATTCCTCCAACATCTGATCTGATAAATTCCCAGAAAGAAAAGAAAATTATCCCAGAGGTTTCCCTGTCTAAGTCACAGTTGAAGGATGTGGTGGAACAGAAAGAATTTCCTAAAAGAGAAAGACAGACTGTGGCAGTTGCTACTGAGCGGATAGTTGATTTTTTTCAGGGAAAAATAGTAGATATAGAATCAATTAAATTGCTGGATAAAACTGATTTACCTGCTGTATCTGATTCTTCAGAAGTATCTATTAATTCTCAAATTGTTGAGTCTGAAAATAGTAATGTTGGTATAAATAAACCAGAAGAAAATGAACAGATTGAATTGGATGATAGTGTTGATTTTTAACCTGATTTTTTATATACTTTTATCCTAACTCATTTTCTTCCTAAATTCTCTTAGCATTTTACTGCTGCCTATTGTGAATGCCTGGTTAATTAAATTAGGAATTAACTCTAAAATAGGTAAATCAGGAAAGGTAGGACTGATAGATGATTCCACATATAATCCATCGGTAAAAACCTTAATCGTGAATTTTTCTTCAGTATAAATCCATAATTCTGGAACTTCTAAAGCTTCATAAATACCAAGAGTAGTTTTGGAAGTTACATCTACTTTAATGGCTAAGTCTGGAGGTGGATCTACTGTCAAATCTATCCTCAATCGAGGGCGCATTTTTAGAGAAATTTGGATATAAAAACAGGTATCAGGTTCTAGACCGATTTTTTTTGCTTTGTTCTTAAAGGTTGTTGAACCGAACTCTTCCCAATCTCGCTCTTGACTATCCAACAATATTTTCACAATATCACTAATAATTCGGTGTGGTCGTTCGTGAGCAGGGAGAGGAGACATGATAGTTAAAGTTCCTTGAATGTAAGCTATTCGTGTCTTTATTTTTTGAGCTTCTTTTTCCTCCAAAAATGCTTCAAACTGTTCCCAAGTTAAGTCATTAAGAGTAATTAGACTACCTGGGTTAAGCTGAATTTTGTTAATAGGAATAGTGACTGTCATTTCAGTTATCAGTTATTAGTTTATTTGTGAAAAAAACTGTAGGGGTTTGGTTTCCAAATCCCATTGTTTTGCTTTGGTTTGGAGACCAAACCCCTACTCTTTACTCTCTCAAACAATACATTCGCTCAATCTTGTTTCTAATATTTCCAATAAACCATCAACATTCTGACCTAATTCCTCAAAACAATTAGGTGGAGATATTTCTGGTTGAAAATAAACTAATTTAATTTGACCATCACCAATGGCAATCATTAATACTTCTAATTCTGGTTTATAACCATCTATCAAACCTAAAATTTCCTGGATTTTTCCATCAACATTTCGGTTTAATGTTTCTATCGCTGCTTTTGAACAATATACAAATTTTGGTGTTCCTTTTAAATCAATTCCAATTGTTTCATCAGTTTCTCCCTTTTCTAAATTTAACCCCCATGCTAAAGCAGCTAATTCTTTTTGATTATCTCT
>JBFRWR010000022.1:0-12815 GCA_051439685.1 Trichodesmium sp. | reverse complement strand
AAAAAAATTAGTAATCAGAATATAACCTTTTTGATAGATATTTAATATGGCAATTTTACATAGTTTTTGGGTAACAGAAAATCAACAACCTAGTTCCTTATTTGTTTGGGGAGAAACTTGGCATAGAATTACAGAAGATGATGCTGGTGAAACAGAAAAAATAACTAATAATCCTTACACAATAACTTTAGATGAACTATTAAAGTTATCTGAAGCAAATACCAATTTATCTTTAGAAAAGCACAAAAAATCCAAATCTCAAACCATAGCTATCCCCACAAAATTATTAGAATATAACCAAAAACTATATCCGATTCACTCTGCCACAAATTTATCAGAAATCTCAGAGAAGTTATATCTTTATCCCTGGAAAATAGAAGGAATTTGCCTAGAACCTCTAGAAGCAATCAAATTTTTACAATCTATTCCTCTGGGAAAAATCACTGAATCTTTCATCGGAGGAGATTTAAGGTTTTGGTCTCATGTTGCTCGATGGAGTCTTGACTTATTAGCAAGATGTAAATTTTTACCCTCTATTGAACAAACATCAAATCAAGAATTTATTGCAACTTGGCAACCTTTACTCGATAGTTCTCTAGACCAAACGAGATTGAAAAATTTTACCCTACAAATGCCTCTGTTTTGTCGTACATATAATCTTGATTGGCAGTCACATCTTTCCCTAGAGAATCTACAAAATTTACAAATAATTACCGAAAATAATTCCGCAAAATCACCCCTACTTCAATCAAGTCAAGAAATTATCCAAGATTTCTTAAAAAATATAATAGATACACAAATTAGGCAACTATCAGCAGGAATATCAGCAACAGAAACTACCTCATTAAATCCCTCAATTAGACAATGGTTGAAATCCTTATTAGGAAAATCTACCTTAAAATTACCTCCTGCTAAACAAACACAACAAATTAGCAAAATACTTGAGAATTGGAAATCTCCTCTACAAGAATATACAACCACAGAAAAGAAATTTATTACCTGTTTTCGTCTCTACTCACCATCAAATAATTCTCAACAATGGAAACTCGAATATTGTCTCCAAGCAGTCGATAATCCAGATTTTTTTGTTGATGCCAAAACTATTTGGGAAAATCCTGTAGCTAGTTTAAATTATCAAGGAAAAACAATTAAACTGCCTCAAGAAACGCTACTAAAAGGTTTAGGTTTAGCATCAAGAATTTATCCAATTATTGAACCTAGTTTACAAGCAGCAACTCCCCAATATTGTCTACTAAATCCACAACAAGCTTATGAATTTATCAAAAGTGGAAGTTGGCGGTTTACTGATAGTGGACTGGGGGTAATTTTACCGCCTAGTTTGGCTAATCGAGAAGGATGGGCTTCTCGTTTGGGCCTTAGTATTCAGGCGACTGCTCCGAAAACGAAAAAAACCGAGAGACTGGGATTGAAAAGTCTTCTCAATTTTAAGTGGGAATTATCTATTGGAGGTCAGAAATTAACTAAAGCTGAATTTGAAAAATTAGTAGCTAAAGATAGTCCTTTAGTAGAAATTAATGGTGAGTGGGTGGAATTACAACCTCAAGATGTTCGAGCAGCACAAAATTTCTTTGCCACTCGTCAAGACCAAATGGCTTTATCTCTGGAAGATGCTTTGCGGTTAGCGACTGGGGATACTCAGACTGTGGAAAAGTTGCCCGTTGTTAATTTTGAATCTGGGGGTCAACTTCAGGAACTTTTGGATACTTTGACAAATAATCGTTCGTTGGAGGAGATTCCTACACCTAAAAGTTTTCGGGGAGAACTGCGGGATTATCAAGCACGGGGCGTTAGTTGGTTGACTTTTCTAGAACGTTGGGGTTTGGGTGGTTGTTTGGCGGATTGCATGGGCCTTGGTAAATGCACTGGCCCTAATACTGAATTATTTATTAATAGTATGGTAATGCAGGCAGAGAAAATTTGGCAAGCTTATGCAGGTGAGGCCGAATTTGATGGGGAAGGATTTTGGGCAAAACCTAATAAGGAATTATTGGTAAATTCTTTAGATGAGACAACGGGCAAAATTGTCGTTGCTCCGATTCGACGGTTATATCGGCAGCAGGTACGAGAAAAGTTACGCAGGGTTAGATTGAAAGATAATAGTAGTATTACTATTACTCAAAGTCATAAATTATTTATTCGCGATAGTTGGAAAAATGATTTTCAGGTAGGAGATTATGTTTGTGTACCTGCAAAACTGGTTTGGGATGGGAAACCAGAAGATCCAGATTTAGTTAAATTTATTGCTTGGCAAATATCTGAAG
This sequence comes from Trichodesmium sp., assembly GCA_051439685.1. Classification (GTDB taxonomy): domain Bacteria; phylum Cyanobacteriota; class Cyanobacteriia; order Cyanobacteriales; family Microcoleaceae; genus Trichodesmium. The sequence continues at coordinate 10,533 of JBFRWR010000022.1, read as the reverse complement.
GGTGGGAAGGATATTCAGGAATGTTCGGTATTTCCCAGAAAGGAACAGAAGTTTTAGAAGATTTACTTCAGATTTTTAGCAGACTTGGGCAACGATATAGTATTAAAATTAATTCTCCTAAAATCATTCCTCATAGTAGCCGAAAAGATTGCTATGAAATTAGAGCGCATAGTATAGAATATCGGAAATTTTTAGAAGAGAAAGGATATAAGTGGGGGAAGCGATCGCCTGATAAAACTATTCCGTCATTTATTATGCAAGCTGACTTAGAAAGTATTAGAATTTTTCTGAGCAACTATTTTGATGCAGAAGGTTCGGTAAGCAAAACTGTTAGAAATGTTGAAATTTCTACAGCATCATCCCAACTTATTCAACAATTATCTGCCCTACTCAGACGTTTTGGTATTTGGATGACAATATCTCCTAAACAAAAACGAGCTACTAATGGTACTGGAATTTTTCGTACTTATTATATTGGAACATTTAGTGGTAACTCAGCACGTCGTTTTTTACAAGAAATAGGATTTAATCATCCAGAAAAACAAGAAAAACTTAAGTCAATTTGTGAGAAAAAAGCTAACTCAAATATTGAAGGAATTCCGGCTTCCGATATAGTTGGTGAATTGGTAAATAAAACTAAACTACCAGTGCGACATTTAGGAATGCACAATACAGTTTATATCGATGGTTCCCAAGAATTTTCTCCTGCTAGCTTAGAAAAAGTTATTAATAGTATCGAACATATTATTAGTGGAGATGCGGAACAAGAATATCGTCAACTTAAACCTTCAAAGTGGACGACTACAACTTTAGAAGCTTATTCTTTACTGAATATTCTAGAGCTAGAAATTAACAAAACTCGCCTACAAAAATTACTCAATCAAGAAGTCTATTATTGTCAGATAGAATCTATCGAAGATATCGAATATGAGGGATGGGTTTATGACTTTGAAGTAAGCCAACATCATAACTTTGTAGCAAATAATATTCTTTGTCATAACACCATTCAAACCATAGCATTTCTCCTCAATCAACAAGAACAAGAAGCACTCGAAACACCCACATTATTAGTTTGTCCAACTTCTGTATTAGGAAACTGGGAACGAGAAGTTAAAAAATTCGGACCTAGTTTAAAAGTAATAGTACATCACGGGGATAAACGGGCGAAAGGAAAAGCATTTGCCAAGATAATTCAAGATAAAAATTTAGTCATTACAAGCTACGCTTTATTGTATCGAGATGAGAAAATTTTACAGACAATAAAATGGCAAGCAGTCATAATTGATGAAGCTCAAAATATCAAAAATCCTGACGCAAAACAATCTCAAGCAGTGAGAAAGTTAGAGACATCTTTTAGAATTGCTCTAACAGGAACTCCTGTAGAAAATCGCCTTTCAGAATTATGGTCAATTTTAGATTTTTTGAATCCTGGATATTTAGGAAAAAAGCAATTTTTCCAACGTCGCTTTGCTATTCCTATTGAAAAATATGGAGATACAAATTCATTACAAACTTTACGTTCTTTGGTTCAACCATTTATTCTCCGTCGCCTCAAAACTGACAAGTCTATTATTCAAGATTTGCCAGAAAAACAAGAAAATACTATCTTTTGCCCATTGGCAAGTGAACAAGCAATGCTCTATCAAAATATAGTTGAAAATTCTTTGGCAGAAATTGAAGCTGCCGATGGTATTCAACGCAGAGGAAAAATTTTAGCCTTGTTAATTAAGCTCAAACAACTTTGTAATCATCCCGTACTTTTGCAAATCAAAAAAGGCAGTAGAAAAAAAGTAGAAATTACCGAGAAAAACTCAGGCAAACTCCAACGTTTAGCCGCAATGCTAGAAGAAATTATTGCTGAAAAAGAACGAGCAATTATTTTTACCCAATTTGCCGAATGGGGAAAAGTTCTCAAACCTTATTTAGAGAAGAATTTAGACAGAGAAGTATCATTTTTATATGGAGCAACTCGCAAAAATCAAAGAGAAGAAATGGTCGATAGATTTCAAGAAGACCCTCAAGCTCCTCCTGTTATGATTCTGTCATTAAAAGCTGGAGGTACGGGTTTAAATTTAACTCGTGCTAATCATGTTTTTCACTTTGATAGATGGTGGAATCCTGCTGTGGAAAATCAGGCTACGGATAGGGTATTTAGAATTGGTCAAACTCGGAATGTTCAGGTACATAAATTTGTTTGTACTGGAACTTTAGAGGAGAAAATACATGATTTAATTGAAAGTAAAAAAGAATTAGCAGAGCAAGTAGTAGGGGCGGGGGAACAATGGTTAACTGAACTGGATACAGACCAGTTAAGAAATTTATTAATACTTGATAGAAATCAGGTCATTGAAGAAGAGTAAGATAATTAATAATGGATAATGGATAATGGATAATGGATAATTGATAATTGATAATGAGTAATTGATAATTATCCCTAGTGAAAACTATCATATTGAAGATATAGCAATCCTAAATAGGTTGTAAGATTTTATGGTAGGGGTTTGGTCTCCAAACCCAAGTGCTAAGGGGTTTGGAGACCAAACCCCTACAGCTTTTTCTCATATATCATTCCTGATTGCTATAGTTCAGCAATTAACAATTTTCATGTCGGCGAAAACCTTTTGCGGAGCATGACAAACAGAATACAATTAACAATTAATAATTATCGCTCTGCGGAGCATTAATATTTATAAGACGCTATCTTGCTCTTTTATACGTTTTTCAATTATTAATTATCAAAGGTCGGCTTCAAAGGGTGAATTTTTGAATGAATAATTACTCATTATTAATTATTATTATGGTGTTCCATATTTGCCCATTGGAATTATATTTTTAGAGAAACAGAAAGTCAAAGATGGGATTTACCGAATAATTAATAATTAATAGTTAATAATTAATAATTAAGAGCTGATAGTTAATTATTCATTCAACAATTAAGGTTCAAATACTCCCCTTGGATACTATCCATTACCCATAACTCCTGAAAAGCTTGTGGGGAGAGGGGGAGAAGGGAGCAGGGGATAAAGGAGAAAACATCATAGAAGCTCAATAAAACTACTTAAGTGATCGCCAAAAAATGTTTTTTTTCATACATTTTGCTCCCGAAAAAGCCGAAGTAAGACTTACCCATAACTTGTCAAGTTTGTCAATTTTTATGTTAAGAAAGATGTGGGTAAAGCATAGCCTTGGATAGGGGATAAATCAAAAATTTTCCTTTTATTCAATCCCTTTCTTTTAAGAATGGGTAATTATTAATTATTCATTCTTTTCCTGCGGAATGCTTCGCATTTCCTGACGGAATGCTCCGCAAACAAGTCGCGCAGCTAAACTGCTGTCGCCGACATGAACATTGTTAATTGCTGAACTTTATCCAAAGATTCATCCCTTAGTTCAGCAACCTCAAAATAAGCATGATTAACAGCTTAATAATTGATAACTGATATAGGAATTTTAAATATGTTGTGACAGATTAAAAAGTAAATAAAAAACTGAAACTCTTACCTGTTCCTTATTCCCTATTCCCTAAAATGTATTAAAATTTTGTACGCGACTCAAATAGGATTGCTATAACTGAAATGACTAACTATAACAACTTACAAAGCGACAAAGAATGGTGGACTCAACAATGGATAGACTTGTTAAATTCTTATCGGTTTAAAAAACGATTAGAAAGAGCAAGAAATTATGCCAGACAAGGTAATGTTCTGAGTCTAGAATTTAAAGAACAAAAAATTATTGCTGAAGTTCAAGGTACAGCATCCGAACCATATAAACTATCTATATGGTTAGATACTTTCTCTGATGAAGACTGGAATTATATCATTCAAACCATGTCAGAAAGAGCAATTTTTACCGCCAAATTATTAGCAGGAGAAATGCCTCAAAATATAGAAGAAGTTTTTGCTGCTAATGGTTTAAGACTATTTCCTTTTACCTTAGACGATATCCATGCTAAATGTGACTGCCCAGATCCAGCTAGAGTTTGTAAACATATTGCAGCAGTTTATTATTTATTAGGCGATCGCTTTAGTGACGACCCATTTTTATTATTTCAATTACGGGGTCGTAGTAAAGAAAAAATATTGGAAGCTCTACGCCAAAAACGCGGTCAAAGTGAAGCAGAAAATGTCATACAAACCGAGGAAAAAATATCTAAAGAAACACGAGTTAGTGATTTAAAATCAAATAAGCAACTTGTAACTTCAGCTACTCAAAAAAATCTAGATATTACTCAATTTTGGGAATATAATCAACAGTTAGATTCTACCTTAGTAGTAATTACACCACCCCCAAGTAGTGAGACAGTTTTAGATGTTTTAGGGCAGATTCCTTTAGGTGCATCTAGTGATATTATTATGGATTATTTAAACAAAATTTATCAACAAATTAGTCAACAGGCAGTAATCACAGCAATCAATCAAGGAGAAAATAAATAATGCAAAAAAATAATTTTAAGCATTCAGTCTTCAGCTTTCAGCTATAAGTTATTAACTCATTATTTTGGAAGAATAAATTTGTCTTCAAGGAGAACTAAAAGTTACTAATAAAGTATAGTCCTTTAACCTGAGAAGGAATTATTCATTATTTCCTGTTAACGCAATTTCTCCTTAGGAGGCTTGCTGACTACTAATAGCTGTTTGCCGAGCATTCCGCAGGAAATACTTACAAATAATTCAACAAATACTTCACCTTGAACAGTTGCATTTAATGGCAAATATCAAAAACTTTGCTAGATTTTCGTACAGTCAAAAAATCTGCCTATCGGTAAATTTTTACCGAATAATTCATAGTTGATACTTCAGAATTATTCATTCAACAATTCACGCTTTGAAGCATCCCCTTGTATAGGGGATAAAAATAAACAAAAAATCCTTTTAGTCAATCCTATCCGTTTTCAGAAGAGGTAATTATTAATTTTTAATTGCTGACAAACCCTTTATCAAAAACTTTGCTAGATTTTTGTACAGTCAAAAAATCTGCCTATCGCTAAATTTTTACAGACTAATTAATAGTTGATAGTTAATAATTATTCATTCAACAATTCACGCTTTGAAGCCGACTCTTGGATAGGAGATAAAAATAAACAAAAAATCCTTTTAGTCAATCCTATCCGTTTTCAGAAGAGGTAATTAATAATTATTAATTGTTAATTGCTGAAAAACCCTTTATTACTTGCAGTAGTTGTCAAGTCGATCAAGGATCAAATTCTATACTTTTACAAAACAGAGAACAAAACCTAAAATTTTATACTTTTCCAGTATGGTAATTGCTATAAGTTACGAGACAAAATATTACACTTAACAACCTTATCCAAAATTAATATGAAGTAGCATATCACCAAAGTCTACTCACAGTTTACTAGCCGATATAGGGGTTCTCATATTCAATTAAGATAAGTCCGTTTTCCGTAGGGGCGAATCGCGATTTGCCCATTCCTAAATCCAAAACTTTTGTACCCCATATAACGTTTTCATTTGAAATGCGGAAATCTAGTTCTATTAAAAAGGGAATAGGGAATAGGGAACAGCGAACAGCGAATAGTAAAGAATGGAAGATAGCATTAAATACTAGCTTTTCCCAAGGATTAGTGGGTCATAAAGACAATATTTTTTATGAGAAAAAACTCAATCTAGATTTACCGAATAATTAATAATTAATAATTAATAGTTAATAATTAATAATTGAAGCGTCAATAATTAATTATTCATTCAACAATTAAGGTTTAAAGCCTCCCCTCTTATGTGCCGCGAGCTGTCGCTCTACAAGGGGATAAATCAAAAAAATTTCCCAAGAGCGCCAATCCCCTTCTTTCAAGAAGGGGTAATTATCAATTATCAATTATTGAAATCTCATTTGAAAATACTATTAATTTGAAAAATGCTATAAAAAATTGCACATTCATAAATTAATGAATTATGTGCAATGTGCAAGCTCGCAGAAAATTGGTATTAAATTTATTCCACCTTCCTGATTTTCCTATCTTTCCTAGCTAAAAATTCTACTTAATTTCTATTAATATAGTATAAACAATATTTCTAATTCCCCATCTGTAATAAAAATAACTTTGTGTAAATCTACTGAATTTATATTTGAAAGAATATTTAATAAAATAGGTATTAACTATGAACCTAGAGAAATTAATAGTTTTTTTTTATTTTTATGGCAAATTGAATTGCCTGTATAGAGAAATATTGACACTTAAAATAGTAGAGATGTTATAATATTTATGTATAGCTAATTAAAAACTAATAGCTATATGAGATGAGATTATACGGCAACAATTTATTACTATGTTTGTACAAAATTTTTTAGGACTTTCTTTAATAGGTCTTCTAGTTTCATCTCCTTTGATGAATCAGCCACAACCTACTTCTACAACCAATATAGAATCAAACCCACAATTACAGGCAATTACATTTCCACCATCAAGTAAAAACGCAGGAGCCCCCGCAAGAACAAGGGGAGCTGGGGCTCGTGGTCCTTGTAATCCAATAGTAGAAGAAAAATCAGGAATTAATCTAACGGCAGTTATGCCAGAAGATAATATTGGCACAACAGTTAGTCCTAACCCAAATGTCTACCTTTATGTTCCTCAAAGTAGTAAACAAAAAGCAGAATTTGCTTTGTATGATTGGACGAATAGAGTTAGAGAACCAATATACAAAACAACCATATCTCTGCCTCGCTCTACTGGAATTATGAAAGTAAGTTTGCCAAAAACTGTCGAATTAGAACCTAATAATACTTATGTTTGGCACTTTGGCATAATTTGCGATCCAAATCAACGTAGTTTAGATTATTATATTAATGGATGGTTAAAACGTACTTCTCTGACTCCAGAAGCAGAAGCTAAATTGAAAGAACTAGAGGAAAAACCATTAGAAAAAGCCGAAATTTATGCTGAATCAGCAGTTTGGAATGAAACTATTACAACTCTAGAAAAATCTCGTGCAGCTTATCCTAGTGCTTGGAAAGAACTTTTAGAATCAGTAGGACTAGGTAAAATAGCTGATAGTCAAGTATTTGATTGTTGTCAGGAAATACAACCAGATCAAAGGTAATAAAAATTGTTAAATTACCTGAACATCCAACATATTGAAAAACCCCTAGTGAAATCTAATTATGACTCTCTAGGAGCAAAAATCAAATTTTTCATCTGGCAATGGCGCGGGGTGTGGATAGCTACTCCCTGCGTAACTTTATTTGTAATTTTGCTGCGCTTAACCGGAATATTACAGTCATCAGAGTGGGGCACATTCGATTTTTATCTGCGAAATAGACCTTTACCTCCACCAGATCAACGCATTGTTATAGTTGGTATTAATGAAGCAGATGTACGCAAAGTAGGTCAACCTATTCTACCTGATGCTAAATATGTTGAGCTACTGAATAAACTGAAAGCAATGGGACCAAGAGCTATTGGTTTAGATATCTACCGAGACTTACCCGTAGAACCTGGCCATCAAGAATTAATAGAACTATTTCAAAATACCGATAATTTAGTTGGTATTGAAAAAGTAGTAGGAGATAAAAGAGGAGAAGGTGTTGCTCCACCTCCAGTCTTAAAAGAAAAAGGACAAGTAGGAGCCAATGATACCCTTGTCGATGCAGATAACCGAGTTAGAAGAGGTTTACTTTACTTAAATAATCAACAAGGAGAAACTATATATAGTTTCGGTCTACATTTAGCATTACATTATCTAGATAAAGAAAATATTCAACCAGAAATAGTAGACGGAACTGATAACTGGCGTTTAGGAAATCAAGTATTCATTCCCTTTCAGGAAAATGACGGTGGCTATCTGAGAACTGATGCTGGAGGCCATCAATTATTAATCAACTATAGAGGTCCCAGTAATTATTTTGAAACTGTTAGTCTGACAGATATTCTTGAGGATAGAGTATCTCCAGACTGGGGACGCGATCGCATCATCCTCATTGGTAAAGTGGGAGAAAGTTTTAATGACATATTCTATACACCCTATAGTAGTAGTTTGTTAAGTCTGCCACAACCAATGGCAGGAGTAGAAATTCAAGCAAATTTAATTAGTCAAATTATTAGTGCTGCTTTAAATGAACGTCCCTTAATCAGAACTTGGTCTGAATCCCAAGAATGGTTATGGATTTTTATTTGGTCCGCAGCGGGAGTTGCTGCTACATGGCACTGGCGAAATCAAACAAAAGAATCTTTATCATTAACTTTATTCAAATACTTAGCTCTAGAAATTAGTATTTTATTGAGTAGCACTTATTTTGCTTTGATTTATGGTTGGTGGATTCCTGTTGTACCCGCTTTATTAGGATTAGCAGGTGGTTTCTTTACAATTACAGCTTATGTTGCTGGCAGAGCTAGCATGATTAGAAAAACATTTGGTCGTTACCTTTCCCTGGAAATAGTTAGCAATTTATTAGAAAGTAAAGAAGGTCTCAAAATAGGTGGAAAAAGGCAATGTATCACAATATTAACCTCTGATTTAAGGGGCTTTACTGCTCTTTCAGAACAACTATCTCCTGAAAATGTCGTAGAAATTCTCAATGTTTATCTTCACGATATATTAAAAATTATTAATAAATATGGTGGAACTATTGACAAGTTGCTTGGTGATGGAATAATGGTCATCTTTGGGGCACCGATAGCTAGAAAAGATGATGCAGAAAGAGCAGTAGCTTGTGCTGTGGCAATGCAGCTAGAAATGGACTCTATTAATCGGAAAATGAAAGTCTTAGGGTTGCCGACTTTAGAGATGGGTATTGGAATTAATACAGGGGATGCTGTAGTCGGAAATATTGGTTCGGAAGAACATACTGAATATACTGCTATTGGTTGGGAAGTTAATTTGGCTTTTCGGATAGAAAGCTATGCAACGGGAAATCAAATTTTAATTTCTCATAAAACTCAAGCAGCGATCGGTAGCTCAAAATTAAGAATAGATAGTACAAAGGAAATTAAGCCAAAGGGTATTAGTAATCCAATTAATATTTATGAGGTTGGAGGTATTGGCGATAAATATAATATGTTTTTACCAAAAGATGATGAAGTATTATTATCTTTAGATCAACCAATTCCCATCTTTTATCTAATTATAGAAGGCAAACATATTAGTAATACTGTGTTTAAAGGAAATTTAGTCAAGCTTTCTCACAAAGGTGCAGAAATAGAGATGAATAAATATGCTTCAATTGATTCAATGCCATTGCCTGATAGTAATATTCAACTCAATTTATTAAACCCTAATAATAAATCATTTATGAGTGAACATATCTATGCAAAAGTTGTCAAAGTCTACTCAGAATCAAAAACTTTTTATATCCGTTTTACTTTTAAGCCTCAATCTGTTGTCGAAAAATTTGATAATTTGTACCAGTCTTCTTTAAAATAATAGGTTTTTTTGAGGGAGTAGGGAGTAGGGGAGCATAAGGAAATTTATAACTCTAATTGTCGCGCTTGAGAGAAAAAAATTTTTATTATGACGATCTTAATAAGACTTGATATAAAAATAAGAATAATAAACATTAACTTTGCTCATATTAGTAAAAATCTTAAAAAGCTATAGCAATCCTCTAATATATTCGTGGCAAAAATATTAATGCTTTTTAGGGAACAGAGAACAGGGAACAGGCGGGAATTTCAAGTTTTTTATCTACTTTTTGATTGATCGAGACCTATTTAGGATTGCTATAGTGTTAATTAGGGTTTGCTGAAAAAAGCAGAGTGTAGGGAGGGTGGGAAGTTGGTTCGTGTGGGAAGTTGGTTCGTGTGGGAAGTTGGTTCGTGTGGGGAGACAGAGAACATCAGAGAAATAATTGTTCGGAGATTTTTCTACCCTTGGTTTGCCTAAAATCCTGACTTTTTGATAGTTTGAGCAAGAATTGTTGCACTTTTTCTGGATAAAAAAAGACTATAACCTTTACAGATAAAGACTTTTATATTTGATCAGCAGAGCAATAATTAGGGGCTGCTTATTAGCCTCAAAATACGTAACTTTTCTGGGGAAATTCCAGAAAATTTATGCACATAAATTTGAGCAATTTTAGGTCTTTAATATTAAATAATCACCACAAGCAAAATCACTTTTTTGCTGATTTTCGCTAATTTAATGTTAATTGTTCTATGGTAGGAGCGGGTTTAGCCGACAAATTTGATATTTCCAATGTCGTCTATTAAACCCGCCCTAGACTTGTTGCGTTTATTTATATTAACTACTAACACATCTAATTGGGTGTGTATGAGTGCGGGTTTGTATAAATCTTAGAGTAAGGATGAAAATTATAGCTAAAACCCGCCCCTACTAACGTGAAAAAAATGGTAGGGGTGGGTTTAGCTGAAAGCCTTGATATTTCCATAGAGAAATTTTATTCACTTCCAAAATTACCGAACCAATTTTTCCCAAGCTTCCCATAAAATCTCTGCTGTTTCTACCGGACTATTAGGTAAACATTGCCTCGCCTTTTCCAAACACATTTGTGCTTTTTGTTCATCTCCAGACTTCTTAATTGCCAAACTCAACCACAACCAAACCATCGGTTGCTCCG
>JBFRWR010000021.1:0-3194 GCA_051439685.1 Trichodesmium sp. | reverse complement strand
TTGGATCGTAACCATTATAGGGGTCAATAGTTACACCCAAATCTGGTAAAAACTCATTATATGTAATCGCCTGGATTTCTGCTCCGACTATTTTACGCGCCCGTTGATAAATTTCTTCATCGCGGGCCGTTGTATCTGAAGGCAAGTCTGTATGAGTAGCATTAATAATTGCAGCTAAACGGTTATGTTCCCGCACAAATAAAGTATGAAGCGATGTCAAAACTGCGTGTTCGTTTGCCCGCACGTCACCTGCTACAAAGGTGCTTGAACCCATTTTATCTGCCATTGCCATACCAGGTGCATTAGGATCGTTTCCCCTCGTTGGCAGTAAATCTCCTGTGGAGTGGGAGGTAACTTTGAGTTTCCCATCCTCAAAACTCCGTAACCAATCAGCACGATTTTGATCACTACCATAAACCATGCTAGCATCTAACCAAGCTGTGATGTCATTGGTTTGTTGGCGAGGGTTGCTAGGGTTAGTACCTGTTTCCGTATCAAATACTGACCTGGTAACGGGAATAAATGAATCTGATGTGTAAATTATGTCACCTTGAGGACTAATAATGTTAGCTGGTTCTGCATCTTCACCTGATTGTAATAAAGTATGATCGATATCATGATCGATAAATTGTCCCCATCCCCAGACATAATCACTTAAATTTCTGGGGTCAGGAATTGATTCTTGTTGGTTGAATACAGTATTACTAATAGTTCGAGGGTTAGGACCATTAGGATTAGCTAATGTTTCTATTCCATCCGCATAAGCAACTGGTGTAAAGCGTAGTAGATTTTGACCTATTTTACCATATTCAGGATTATTTTGATTATTATTACTACCGTCAAATGTACGAAAATTCATAGTTTATTTAAGAAAAAAATTATCCAATAATTGTAGTATCTAATTGCAAATTATGCGAATAAAATCAGGATAAAATTGTTAGATTTTGAGATGAATTTATAATTTTTTTTATGATTTTACTCATAAGTAATTACAATTAAAAATTATACAAAAATCACTAAAAACATTTTTGTATTATATGGTAATAATTCAGCTATTAGCTGTCAGCTAGCCCCCTAAGTCCGACCTTGGTTAACAGCCATAATAACTGGTTTTTTACTAATATTTAATACTAGCTCCTGAAGAATCTGCTCTTAAGAGCATAACTTTAAATAAAGCTTTTATGCAAAACAAAAAGCAATAACTGTTAGGGTTTGCGCAGCATTCCCCAGGAAAAGAGCCTGACTGACGGCTGAGTGCTTACCTTATATCTCAATCATTAATGCAATTATAAAAATAAATTATATTTTTTTGACAACAAAATTATTCAAATTACAGAATTTTTGAAGTTTATAGGGTACAAAATTATGGGGGAATAGGGAGTAGGGAGCAAGAAATGAATATTAAAGTTTACCTGACTATCTATGCAGAGTGCTGTAATCTTATTTTTGGTAAATTAACCATTATTCTTCAGAAAATTACACAGTATATTAGTATATAGCAGATTTCACTAAGCGTGAGGTACACCTACGCGAGCAAGATGCTCGCACTGATAAAATTTAATTATCAATATCTGTACCTCACGCTTCTTGGGAAATGCTATAGGAATTGAGACTGTGGGGATTTGGTCTCTAAACCTATGACTATAGAACCCATTTGATATCTTTGCAAAAGTGAGGATTAGGAGACAGGAGACAGGAGACAGGAGGCGCGGAGGCGCGGAGTTAGGAGTCAGAATTTGCAGAAATAGAATAGGGAAAAAAGTATAAAAAAAGCCCCAGACTCCCCAGACTCCCCGGACTCCCCAGACTCCCCACACTCCCAATCATAGATCCAAAATGGCTTCTATAGGGACTTTTCATGTTAACCTTTTTGGTTATGCTAATTTTACCGGACATGATATGACTGCTAATTAATTATAAATATAATAAATCTTCATAGTTCAATACTCCCTGGTTATAATTCAATGATATTATTCCATACCAGAGATAAAAAAAATATCCGGATAAAAAACCTCCGATGTCAAATTTGCTTACAGCGCTTTTCAAATGTATGACCTCACGTCATAACCAAAATCTAGTAGGGACGTTGCATGCAACGTCCCTACTGTGGTTTACTGAAATGAAAACCGCTGTAAATAGTTATGATAGAAGTTGGCTATTCTCACATTTGTCGCTTCTTGTCTATAAATATGAATTGCGAAAACTTGAGGCTGAATAATATTACCCAATTATTAATTATTAATTATTAATAATTAAATAATTCGCGCCTTGAAGCCTCCCCTTGGATAGGGGAAAAAAAGTGCTAGAATATTTCCCGATATTCAATTCCGTAAAGGTTTTAACCTTCTTGTAATTATCAATTATCCATTATCAATTATCAATTAATGAAAGTAGTTTCGGAGTTAGTGAGGTAGAAAGTTTTATCACTTTAGTCTATAGGGAAGATAGATTAGTTTTCAACTTTACCTTCGATCTATGCCGTATGCTGAACATAATTTTAAGTTTCAACTAAAGATTTGTTTTTTGTCGAGCAGGTTTGATTGGTGTGGAAATAATTTGTCTGCCACAAGCAGCTTGTTTTTTTTCTAAATCTTCAACCATAGCGTGTAAATTATAATTAAAGGATTTAGCATATTTCTCTCGGTATTTATAAATTTCTGCTAATACTTCATCATGCCACATATTTATTTAATCTCCCATTAGCTCCAAAGGCGTACAAATAGTTGGTAGAGGATATCCAAATTCCCAGCTAATTTGTCCTAATTTTTTCTGAATCTGGGCGTTAGCAATGTGCTTACAATTCCATGTTAGCAGGTAATCTAAACCATAGACTGTAGCTAGGGCAATGTGTAACGCATCATTAGAAGCTTTAGGGGGGAGGTTGCTAAGACTCAGAAATTGTTGGGCTAAGTTTTCTACCGTTAAATTTAACCCAAGTAAGGGCAAATCTTGCAAAATCTCCAGTCGCTTAGTAGCTATTTCAACATCTCCTTCAGCTACTTCATCTAAAACTACCTGAGAGATATACAGTGTAAACTGACTCCGGCGTTTTTCCCACCAATCCATAGTAATATAGAATCCGGTTATATAGTATATGTTGATAATTCTATAATTTTCAGTATTCAATCTCCCCTACTCCCCTACTCCCCTACTCCCCTACTCCCCTACTCCCCTACTCCCGACTATACAATAAC
>JBFRWR010000020.1:0-7753 GCA_051439685.1 Trichodesmium sp. | reverse complement strand
TGTCTTCTACCTTCTTGCTGACTTTTTCTAGCTTCTCCCTTATGATTATTTCTACCAAATTTAGCATCTTGAAAAGAACTACCCACACCCTGAATAATACCTCTTCCAATTAAACCTATACCACGCCCAATTACTTGAGTTAATAAATACACAACTCCACTACCAATAAAAGAAACAGTTGCCCTAATACCAGGAGCTATTGCATCACGAGTTTCTAATAATAATGTTACTGTCAATGGAATTCCTGAAAGTTTTGTTAATTCATGTCTACGGGGTGAATAAACAGATACTTTTTTGATGCCACGTTCATTCAATACAAATAAGGAAAAATTACTCTCAAAAATTTCTTTTGGTTCTCCAATATATTCTTCTATACGATATCTCCATGATAAGCGATTACGGAACTTTTCAATATCTCGTGTTGATAATAATTGACGACTATAAAAATCTTCTTTAATTTCTTCTACATCGGCAAAATTATTTAATAAAGGTTGAATCACAGCATTAGCAATTGAAATTAATAAATTTTGAAGTAAGGCTTCAGAGCGTTCCATCGCTTCAGGAGTACCTACTCCAAAAGATACATTATCAATTACTAAAGGAACTTGAAATAATAAGTAGGATATTAACTCTTCAACCAAAGGAATTTTATCAAGAATAAACTTATGCACATTATCAGCATCATTTAACAATACTGGCATTACTTCGACTTTAATTTGTTCGGCAAAAGAATTAATAATTCCTATGCCATTACTAATTTCAAGTTGATAGTATTCACCAATAAAAAATTTGCTCGTAAATTCCCATAAATTATGTACAATCTCATATCTTTGTTTGGGAATTTCTTCCATTAAAATAGAAGCATTACGCAGTTCATCAAGAATATCTTCAAATTTACATAAAGCTATATAAATTAGTTCTTGCTTTTTAGAACCTCGCAATATATCAATTTCCATTGGTAATCCACTGAGGTTAATTAAATTAGAATTTAATTTTGCTATTGTTGACTCAAATAATGCTGTTTGTAAATTCATTCCTTCAGTGGTGGGAGAAACAAATTCTGAATTTATCCTCAGTACAATTTGGTCATCATTTTTGACAGAATTAATATTTTTTGGAGTTTGTAATTCTGTCATATTTTTCAAGCTTGAATCAACAAAAATATTTCTATTTACATCTGTTAATTGCTGCTGCTTATGCAGATTAATAGATTGAGGTGACAAGTGACTAAGTATCCATCTAGCTGTTAGTAATTCTCGGCGCTGCCCAGAAGTTATTGCCACATTTAGTAGAGAGTTTAAATTATTTCTATCTAAATTTTTTACTCTTTCATTTAGTTGAGATGTTACTGTTGAGAGAGAAGAATCTATTTGCTTAATTCCCGACTGACATACGTTATCAAGAATAGAATTGAAAAAATTTTTTGTTTGAACTCTTAAATCTGAATTTGCTGGTTTTTCAGAATTTTCTTGTATAGTTTCAACCCCAGGAATATTTCTCCAATAAGACTGACTATTTGCTACTTGTCTAATAATAATTACTAATTCAGAAATACTGATTCCTTTTGGGCAATAACCATTGACACCTAATTCTCGTACAAATGTCAATAATAGGCTATCTTGTAGAGATGTCAATAATAATATTGGTAACTCAGGGTACGAAGTTTTAAGCTGTTGACAAAAGTCGATTCCAGAGACTGTAATTTCTTCTGTGGTTTGAGGAAGCAAATTATTAGTTTCTATGTCTAAAATCACCAACAAATTATTCTCTTCTGCGATAAAATTTTGAATAATTTTTAAAGCTTCTGAGCCTACTTCTGTCTCAACTACTATTTCTATATCTGAAAACTGCTCACAGGAAAATTTTAACCCCATCCGAAAGATAGGATCATTATCAATAAGCAGCAATTTTAATGCTGATTCACTATTCATAAATTTATTTTTGGTTGAGATATTTTAAGAATATAATAACCAATGAAAGTTAAATTCAAAATTTCCTTAATGATAAGTATTAAGCTGTCAGTAATCAGCTATTGCTTTTATAGCCTTTCTCAATTTACTTAGGTACAGTAGTTTTTATTATTTTCTATTTCCTGTTTCCCGAATTACTAATAAACCTAGGTGTGAAAAAGATATAGATTTTTTGTGCAAGTAGGGAACAGGGAGTAGGGAATAGGAAACAGGTAAGATATTTTTACGAAAAAGGCAGGAAAAAGGATTTTTTATGGTGATTTTTTCTTTCTTTAGCTAAGATAACTAAAAGGTTTATTTAGGATTTGCTGATTAAATATCAAAGCATTGACTGGCAAAGGTTTTAATCTTTTTATGTCTGGAAAAAGTTTCAGCTTTGAAGTCTAAAAGGTTCAAAAAGTTAGGATTAAACTCACTAGGGCAGAAAAATTAAGATACTATTCTTCCTACTACCTCGTAGATAACTCCCATTTCTCCTGACTCCTACCCTCCACCAAAATACTTTTTCAGCAAACCCTATTTATTTTCTGGAGAAGTATATTTACAGTATTTTCCGTTACCTGTGAGGTACACAGCTAAGAAAGAAGTTCTTGTAGCACAAGCATCCTGCCTGTTAAACTTGTACATCATTAGTCTAAAATATCCTGTATAGAACCCATTTGGGAGCTATAAAATTAGCTGGAGAGATGGGGAAATGGGGAGATGATGAAGCAAGGGGCTATTTTTATACTTTTTTCCCTATTATATTTGTGGAAATTCTGACTCCTGACTCCTGACTCCTAACTCCTAACTCCGCGCCTCCTGTCTCCTGTCTCCTGTCTCCTGTCTCCTAATCCTCACTTTTGCAAAGATACTGTTAGGGGTTCTATATTTCTTAGGTAGTTAACAGACTCAGAGATTCCCAATTTAATACATCTTCTAAAAGAGCTTGATAACCTCTGACATTAGGGTGAATTCCATCAGAGCAAAGACGAGACTTATACCAATGATCCCCTCGACTTAACCATTTTTCAAACACATCTAAATAAGGTATACGTCGTCTTAAACAAGCTAACCGAGTTGCCTCTTTATACATATATTGGTCATCGTGACTATAGTATAAACAATCTTGGAAAGGCATTTTCGTTTCATCAACAGGCACCATTCCGACAAATACTACCGGACAAAGTTCTTTTGATTTATCCAATAAACTATCTAAAATTTTCTTAAACTTGGAAAAATCAGTATAATAACGTCCATCTTGTCTTTGGACTCTGGCAGAATCATTGACTCCAACAGAAAGGACAATAATATCCGGCTGACGATTTCTTAATTCACCACGATGATGAAACTCATGCTCCAGTCTTTCTTCTACCTGTAAAACACGATTTCCTCTAACTCCCAAATTATACAGTACATGACCAGGACTATCTGGTAACATCCAATGTCGTCGTAGTCTCTCTACCCATCCACCTCCCTCATAATCGCCAAAACCATAGACTAAACTATCTCCTAATGCAACTATTTTGCGAGGATGATGACGGAGTTGAGAAGGGTGCTTTAAACTTGAAGGAGCAGTTATTAACATAAGTAATAAAAATAAATCTAACTACGGGACTGACACACCTTAAATGGTGGAATAGTAGAGGCGGGTTTTAGTAGAAATTTTCATGTTCACCCTCAGATTAAATAAACCCGCCCTCATGCAAAGTTTTAGCTCTGTGGGTCTACATACTATGAATATGTTAAATATTATTAAAATTTATTAAATATTAACTCAATATCTTCATATTGACTAGGTTATTTTGCTACATTTTCAATAAATTTTGAATAAACATTGTTAACTTCCCTGACGGGAAGTCCCGCGCTCTCCGGTGGGGGAGCGTCGTATGGGAAAGCCAGGGCCAATATTCCTATACCTCCACAAGCTAAACGTTCATAAGCCCTTGACAAGCTAGGTACATTTTGTTATTGTAAGCGTCATCACAGGGGGAGGACATCACCTCTGTTAAAACAGCGGTCAGTTTTTGCTGACTGAAGAATCTCGCTTTGTCGCTTAAGCGCAACGTCGGGAGTATGTCAAGCTAGAGATAAATTATCCAAAGACCAACAAAATTTATGCACATACAAAGGCAATCTAGTGTTGACTCAGCAGAACTAAGTCGTAGGGCCGAAGGATTAATTAAATCTTCTTCTAATCGTTATCGAGCTGTAGTCCAGGTGGCAAACCGTGCCAAGCGTCGTCGTTATGAAGATTTTGATAGTTATGATGAACAAGTGGTCAAACCTGTAATTCGGGCTATTTTTGAAATGTCTGACGAGTTAATGCAGCCTGAAATAATTAGTGATGTCAGCACTGGTATAGATAGGTAAAATTTGGCGTTGCTCAATACTTGGATGATTTCGGCTGACATGGGGACATGGGGATTATGGTTTCTGCTTGGGCAATAAAATCATCTGACATGGAGACACGGAGACAGGTCAACACGGGGATTATGGTTTCTGTTTGGGCAACAAAATCATCAGGCAGTTATGCAATTCCTAAAATTTATAGTTAGTAAATAGTAATTGGTGAAAAATAGCCATGAGCAAGAGGCAGTGGCTCAAATATTTGAAAATTGCTCTAATGACAGTAGTGGTTTGGACTGCTATTGAAACTTTTGGAAATTCTTTAGCAAGTACAGCAGGCCATTCCACTTATTTATTTGAAGATAAGTTAGAAAAAGTTATAGACCAAGAAAATTCTGAGTATCCACTCAAGATTGTCCAACGTCGGGTACGACCTACAGATGTATGGCCTTTTGTCTATGAGAAAATACCAGATTTACCATTAGAAAATGATTATATATCACAAGAAACAGGGGAAGTAGATAAGGAAAATACTCTAATCTCCCGTTTAATTAGGTATCATTTTTATGTCAAAGGCCGCGCCCCTAATTATCGGTTTGACTGGAAATTAACATTAGCAGATTATTTGGGAGCTAATGACTATCTACAATCATCCGTCTATCCTGGTTATGATTCTTTGACAGAAAATCCCATGAATGGCGATCGCGAAGCTATTAAAAGTTTAACTCGTTCCCAAAGAAATGCTTTAGTTAATAGATTAGTAGATATTTTTGATGGGGATCCTAATCCTCCATCAATAGGAGAAGTAGAAAATCAAGATAATTCTCGGCAGTCATCCCCTCAAGCGCCAATAGTTCCTCAACCAGGAGATGCAGATTTACTCAAGTTTTAAATTATGGAACGAATAGTCAAGAGTGGACCTGGTTGGCGGTTAGGTTGGAACCCTCAAGCAGCAGAATTTAAGGGTTTGGTAGGTGGGGATAATTGGTCAATCGAACTTACGGAGGAAGAACTTGACGATTTTTGTCGATTATTAGACCAATTAACTAAAACTATTAATCAGATGGCAGATGAGTTAATGGATGAGGAAAAAATAGCTTGTGAAGCGGAAAGTGACTTGCTATGGATGCAAGTGGCCGGGTTTCCCCAAAGTTACACTGTGGAATTTATTTTAAATCAGGGGCGCAGGGCGGAAGGACAATGGTCTGTAGAAGTTGTGCCCGATTTAGTCCAAGCAGCACAAGTCTTGAAAATTTTTTAGTAAACCCTAAATATTTTGAGCAAAGTTAGTTGCCAAAATGTGATATTGTGTGATACCTTAATTAAGGTTAACGGGGCGTAGCGCAGCTTGGTAGCGCACCACTTTGGGGTAGTGGGGGTCGTGGGTTCAAATCCCGCCGCTCCGATTAAGGACAGCAAGGCTTTCGACTATTTACTCCTAAATATTTTTTTCTGTATCTGTAAAATAGATTATACCAAAGTCGTACTAATGCAGTTACTATTTCGATATATTTTTCAGGTTTTGGACAAGCAATATAAAGTAACTCAGGACTTACGCAGTACAATGTGTTCTTGTCATTGCGACCGACAGGGTTTGCGGAGCAGTCCGGAACGGATAGCAATCTCAAATCCTAGTTTTCCATATCTCATGCGTAAGTCCTGGTAACTAATAAAAGTCAATAAACTAAGGCATAGCTTTTGTGCGAAAGTCCTGTCTAGGATATGGATATTTTTTTTAGGAAAAAAAATAGGAATTAAAATAATCAAAATTATACCACGAAAAAAGTTAAAGATAACCCACTGAAGATGAAAGTAGTTCGCATACATGAATATATAGGTATCTCTGGTATTCAACTAGAAGAAACAGAAATTTTAGCCCCTAGTTCTGGTGAAGTTAGACTGGTTGTAAAAGCTGCTGGAATTAATAACTCAGACCTACAAATGACCTACGGAAAATATAAAAGACCAAACGACGGCGAATTGCCTCACATTCTTGGTCAAGAAGTAGCTGGTGTAGTTGATGCTGTGGGAGAAAAAGTTGAGGGGTTTTTGCCAGGAATGCGGGTAGTGGGTAACGTTAGAGGAGCTTTTGCAGAAATGGCGATCGCTCCTGCTACAGAATTATTAGCTATCCCTGATGATATATCGTTTGAAGTGGCAGCTAGTTTACCTATTAATTATTTAACTGCTATTATAGCTCTCATCCATCGGGCAAAAGTTAAGACTGGAGAGTGGGTTTTAGTCCATCCTGGTAGTGGTGGTGTAGGGACTGCAGCAATACAACTAGCTAAGTTATTAGGAGCAAAGGTTATCGCTACTGCTGGTAATGCAGCGAAGGTGGAATATCTGATGAAATTGGGTGCTGACTATGGGATTGACTATAGCAATCAAAACGTAGTTTCTGAAGTAGGGAATATTACTGGAAATATTGGGGTACAAGTCGCACTTGATGGTGCTGGTAAGGTGACATTTGCTGACTGTTTAGGAGCGATAGCTAATAATGGTCGTATTGCTTGCTATGGTACAACGACTGGTTTGGATGCTGCTCTACCAATGGGAAAATTACTAGGGCGTAATATTACAGTTTATGGCATCGCTATTTGGTATAACAGTGATTATCAGGCAAGTTGGCAAACTCTCAAAGATGTAGTTATGCCAGCATTTCTCCAGGGAAAGTTGCAGTCAACTATTGAGCAAGTAGTCGGTCTTCAAGGAGTGGAGGAAGCATTGACTAGGATAGAGCAGCGTCGTTTGATGGGAAAAATTGTTGTAGTTCCTTGAAAGTTATAAAATTAAAAATCTAACAGGACTTATATCATGTTCCCCTTGCAGGGGAGCTGCGCTAACGGATAATCACTTACAATAAAGTCATTGCGACTGGAACGGAGTGGAAGGAAGCAATCTCAGGGGTTTGAGATATCTCTTCTATCTATGTCCTAATCATAACTATTCAAGCGAACATGATATTACGCATGAAGTACGAAAAACTAAGGGTTTGAGATTGCTTCCCTATCGGTCGCAATGACGAAAATACGTTGTACTGCGTAAGTCCTGATGACTTGTGCATAGCGCTATAAAGTTTCACTAAACCGATGAATATTCCAAAATAAAGATAATTCTAATCCCCCATCAACATAGATATGTTGACCTGTAATAAATTTACTTTCTGGAGAACAGAGAAAAGCAACTAAAGGAGCTATATCTTCGGGTTGTCCCCATCTCCCCATGGGGGTGACTTGGGGAGGAATTTTATCAATATCAGGAACTTTATCAATGTAACCATCCCAAGCTTGAGTTTTAATATACCCAGGAGTAACAATATTAATAGTAATTCCCCGTGGAGCGACGGCGATCGCGTAATGTTTAGCTAAGGTTTCCATTGCTGCTTTTGCTGGTGCTGCCATCCCATAGACTTTCCCTGGGTTATGAACTCCTGTTGCAGAAATAACAACGAC